>JAYSWW010000072.1:0-14397 GCA_043717805.1 Ferruginibacter sp. | reverse complement strand
ATCAGATAAACTCTTATTTAAATAAATAAAAGAGCCGCTTTGTAAACAAAGCGGCTCTTTTATTTGAAAATCTTTTTATCTTATGCCAGCATCTTTTTAAGTTCCTCCACCAGCTCGCCTTTTGTGATCGGCACGCCCATGATCTTATTGTATCCTTTTGCATCCACCATATAAATATCCCTGATTATTTTTATCAACTGGCCATTGTTGATCTCTGGTATCAATACTTTTTCAAAGTTTTTGATGATATCACCCAGGTTGGCCGGGAACGGGCGCACATAGCGTAAATGCGCATGAGATACTGCATGGCCATCTTTTTGTAATTCCGCACAAGCACTTTTGATCGCACCGAAAGTACTTCCCCAACCCAGTACAAGCACTTTACCTTTTTCCGGGCCACTGTCCAGCTGTTGAGCTGGAATATAAGATGCGATCTTATCAACTTTTTCCTGCCTTATTTTTACCATCAATTGATGGTTCTCTGCTTCATAACTGATATTCCCGGTGATGTTTTGCTTTTCCAAACCTCCGATACGGTGTTCCATAGCCGCAGTACCGGGAATTACCCAGGGTCTCACCAGTTTTTCATCTCTCAGGTAAGGTTGAAATTTTTCTTCCCCGTCACCCAACTGGGTTTTAAATTTTACAGTAATTGGTTTCAGATCGGCAGATTGCGGAAATTTCCAGGGTTCTGCACCGTTTGCAATATAACCATCGCTTAATAAGATCACAGGAGTCATATGCTGCACCGCAATTCTTACTGCTTCGAATGCAACATCAAAACAATCGCTTGGTGTACTGGCAGAAATGATGGGCATGGGGCATTCCCCGTTCCTTCCATAATAAGCCTGCATCAGGTCACTCTGTTCAGTCTTGGTTGGCAAACCAGTACTTGGTCCGCCCCGTTGAATATTTACAATAACCAATGGTATTTCCAGCATAACTGCCAGTCCCATTGCCTCTGCTTTTAAGGCCATACCAGGGCCCGAAGTAGTGGTAACGCCCAAAGACCCGCCGTAACTGGCACCGATGGCAGATGTAATAGCAGCAATTTCATCTTCTGCCTGGAAAGTTTTTATTCCAAAAGTTTTATACCGGCTCAATTCATGCAAGATATCAGAAGCAGGTGTTATGGGATAACTTCCCAGGAATAAAGGAAGTTCGCTTTTCTGTGAGGCTGCAATCAAACCATAAGCCAGTGCCTGGTTACCCATGATTGAACGGTAAGTGCCCGGATCCATTTTTGCTTTTTCTACAGTATACCTGGCTGAAAAAGTTTCTGTGGTATCTCCAAAATTATAACCCGCCTGTAAAACTTTGATATTGCTTTCAAGGATATCAGGTTTTTTACCAAATTTCTCTTTCAAAAATCCAACGGTATTATCCATGTCACGGTTATACATCCAATATAAAAAACCAAGCACGAACATATTTTTTGCACGGTCTTTTTCTTTGGTACCCATAGTAAAATCTTTCAGGGCTTCCCGGGTCATTTTTGTAACATCCATTTTAATCACTTCATATCCATCCAGGCTATGGTCATCCAATGGATTAACGCCATCGGGGTAATTTGCAAGGCGAAGGTTCTTGCTGTCAAAACCATCTTCATTAACGATGATTTTACCGCCTTTTTTAAGAGCAGACATATTCACTTTCAAAGCTGCAGCATTCATGGCAACCAACACATCACATTCATCACCGGGTGTATAAACCCTGTCACTGCTGAATCTAAGCTGGTATCCGCTAACGCCAGGCAAGGTTCCAATTGGTGCACGTATTTCGGCAGGAAAATCAGGGAAAGTGGCCAGGTCTATGCCCAGCATCGCTGTATTGTTTGTAAACTGGTTACCGGTTAATTGCATGCCATCCCCGCTGTCGCCGGCAAATTTTATCACTACATTTTGAAGTATTTCCTGTTTATCTGTCATCATACAAAAATATTATTTTGCAAAGTTAGTAAGTCTCTTCCGCATGTTATCACAATTGGTTTTTCTTTTGCTATAAATTGGACTTGTAAATTACAAATACCGACCTGTAAATATGGTAAGTGATTCCAATGTAAAACCATGTTATTGAACTATTATAGAAATCAAACTGGTATTTGCAGCTAAGTTAATATATACATTGAAGCAAAACTTAAAAAAGGGGATAAAAAAAAGGGCTTTTCCATTTTCAGTATCCGATTAATCAATTAGGTTTGCCGCAAACTTTTTACATGCAAGACCTCATAGATTTTCTGCATCCTGTTTCCATGCATGAATTTTTGGATAACAATGACTATACAGATGGACAATTTGCCAAACATATTTCAATTTTTGAAACTGAAATGCCCGACTTGAATAAAATTGATATTGTATTGGTAGGTACAGGAGAAATGAGGGGCAGTGGTATTTTTATTGGTGAAAGCAATGCAGCAGATACGATCCGTAAACAATTGTATAGTTTAAATTACTGGCATACAGATGTAACGATCGCCGACATAGGAAACATTAAAGCAGGCGCCTCTTTGAATGACAGTTACGCAGCTATTAAAACAGTATTATCGGAATTGCTAAGATTAAATAAAACGGTTGTCATCCTGGGTGGCTCACATGATATTACATTGGCACAATACGAGGCTTATAAATCACTTGGGATGATCGTGGAGGCAACCTGTATAGATGCGATGATTGACCTGAGGGGTGAAAGTTCATACAGAAATGAGAATTTTTTACTCGAGATGCTTACCGGGGAGCCCAATATGGTAAAGCATTACAACCACATCGGTTTTCAGAGTTATTTTGTACACCCACGCATGCTGGAAACCATGGACAAACTTCGTTTTGATTGTTACCGGGTTGGCATCGTTAAAGAAGATATGGATGAAATGGAACCCGTGATCCGTAATACACATTTATTGAGCTTTGATATCAGCGCCATCAAAAACAGTGATGCCCCGGCAAGTGTAAACAGCCCAAATGGTTTAACAGGAGAAGAAGCATGTATGCTTACCCGGTATGCAGGTATGAGCAACAACCTCAGCAGTTTTGGTATTTATGGTTACAACCCGCATTCAGACGTAAATGAACTGACTGCAAAACAAATAGCACAAATGCTCTGGTATTTTATTGACGGGAAAAGCAGGAGTAAACAGGAAAGCCTGCTTGAAGAAAGGAACAATTTCAATGAATATCACACAGCATTTGCAGAAGTAGATACGATTTTTTTACAAAGCAAGAAAACACAACGCTGGTGGATGCAGTTACCTGATAAGAAATTTATTTCCTGCAGTTACAACGATTACAAAAATGCCAGCAGGGATGTTATACCTGAAAGATGGCTCAGGATACAGGAAAGAGGATGATTTGGTGATTATCTGATTTGGAAATTTGAAAATTAATTCATGAAACTTCATCATTCAATATTCCTTGTTTCTTGTTCAATATTGATTTTCTCATCCTGCTCGGTGTCCAAAAAAATATCCAAACAAGCCAATGCGATTTTAATAAATGACAGTGCAATCAGAAGCGGCCACATCGGCATCAGTATTTATGAACCGGCAACAGGAAAATTTTGGTACAATTTCAATTCTGATAAATATTTCATTCCCGCCAGTAATACAAAATTATTTACATTGTATGCAGGGATGAAATACCTGGGAGATAGCCTGGCCGGAATGAATGTAACTGAATATGAAAACAGGATCTTCCTTAACCCAACAGGTGACCCGACTTTTTTACACCCCGATTTTCCTTCCCAACCTGTTTATGATTTTTTAACTTCAACAACCAGGCAACTTTGGGGCCTGGAAAATGACCGGGTTGCATTTAAAGCATATGGCAGCGGCTGGGCATGGGATGACTACAATGACAGTTATATGAATGAGCGTTCCCTTATGCCTGTTTTTGGAAACAACATTGTGTTTTCAGGAACCAGGGAAAATTTTACTTATTTTCCCAAAAAAGCGGTCAATCTTTTTGATTTTGAAACTTACTCAATCAAAGGCACAAGCGGGTACATAGATAAAGTAAAAAGAGATTTTTTCAATAACAATTTCACATTAAGCATTGATGGTTTAAAAAAAGAAAAAATCGTAGTTCCGTTTATTACATCCTTCGAACTTTCCTTTAAACTTTTGTCTGATACATTGCATAAAAATATCATCCCTCCGAATGCAGCGCCTCCATTTGAAAAAGGTAAACCAACGGCATATTATAAAATTTACTCCCGGCCAAGCGATTCCCTCTTTAAACCCATGATGCACAACAGTGATAATTTTTTTGCAGAACAAACGCTGCTGATGGTTAGCAATGAAAAAATTGGTTACATGAGTGATCGTGATATCATTGACAGTTTATTGCAAAAGGACCTGAAAGACATACTTCAAAAACCCAGGTGGGTTGATGGCAGCGGCTTGAGCCGGTATAATTTATTTACCCCTTTTTCGTTTATATATATATTGAATAAAATGAAAAATGAATTTGGGCTGGATAGATTGAAAATGATTCTGCCAACCGGGGGTGAAGGCAGTTTAAAAAACTACTTTATAAAAGATAGTTCTAATATATTCGCAAAAACAGGCACTATTGGTAACAATGCCGCTCTCAGCGGATTTTTGATAACAAATAAAGGTAAACTTTTGATTTTCTCAGTTTTAGTCAATAATTACCCCGGTGGCTCAACACCTGTGCGTAGAGCAGTTGAGCATTTTATTAATGGAATTCGGGAAAAAAATTGATAATTTTATACCCCCTAAGGCAACAAATTACCTTTTGAAGGTATCATTACGTAGCGATCAGTTTAAAAATACTATTTTATTATAAAAATGATTTTATGAAAAAACTATCTACACTCCTTTTACTAATTGTACTGTTTCTTGGCAAATTTGCAAATGCACAAACCACTACCTGTAATGCCGCTTTTGCTGCAACCTATCAAAATGGGAATACCATACAATTCGTTCCCGCTTTTCCGGGAGTTGCTTCAAACACGCTGCATCACTGGAATTTTGGTGATGGAGCAACATCTATCTTAACTTCACCGATACATACCTATACAAGCGGATCACTTTTTTTGGTTCAGCACGTAATGGCTATATATATAAACGGAGCGATCATTTGCAGTGACACTGTTAATATGATGATCCAGGTTCAAAATCCATGCAACCTGCTGGCTAATTTTTATTCATACAGAGATTCATTGGTTGCCATTCCAAACCCTCCTTATCATTTTGTCAATACCACTACGCCACAGAATCCTACAGATTCTGTTCGCTGGACATTTGGTGATGGAACTTCTTCCAATCAGTTAAACCCGATTCATACATATTCGCAACCCGGAACTTACAATGTTTGTTTACGTGTTCAACAAAGAACAAGTGCCGGAACAATCTCAAACTGTGTAAGTGAAATATGCCATCATGTTGTAGTTCCGGTTCCTGTTACCTGTAACCTTTTAGCAAACTTTAATATAGTACCGCAAACATCAGTGCCAAATAGTTTTTATTTTCAAAATACTTCCACACCTTTCAATACTACTGATTCCGTTCGCTGGACTTTCGGTGACGGTTCACAATCAAATCTTAACAACCCTACGCATACATATGCACAACCGGGCACTTATAGTGTATGCTTAAGGGTACAGCAAAGAACTCCAAACGGTACATTGACAAATTGTGTGAGCGAAATTTGTCACATTGTTGTAGTACAGAATACGACTGCTTGTAACCTGCTTGCAAACTTTTATTCATACAGGGATTCCCTGGTAACAATTCCTTATAGTTATCATTTTGTAAATACATCTACTCCATCAAATCCAACAGATTCCATTCGCTGGACATTTGGTGATGGAACATCCTCCAATCAGCTAAACCCGGTTCATAATTATACACAACCTGGTACTTATACAGTCTGTCTTAGAGTTCAACAAAGAACAAATGCCGGTACACTTACAAATTGTGTAAGTGAAATTTGCCACATTGTTGTTGTTCAAAATATTATTACATGTAACCTGGTGGCAAACTTTACCATATCACCGGTAATTTCCATACCAAACTCGTTCCAGTTTATAAATACTTCTACACCGCAGAATACGACTGATTCTATCCGCTGGACATTTGGCGACGGTTCTTATTCCAACCAGGTAAGCCCTTATCACACTTATACCATGCCGGGTGCTTACAATGTTTGCCTGAGGATACAACAACGGGATCCGAATGGTGGACTTACAAATTGCATAAGAGAAATATGCCATACTGTTATTGTACAAACCACTACTGTTTGTACGCTAACCGCGAATTTTACAGCTTCCCTTGTTGCAGGAGCAATAAACACTTATCATTTTGTAAACACATCTGCACCATTAAATAATACTGATTCCATAAAATGGTCTTTCGGCGATGGCACTACTTCTAACCAGGTAAGCCCTACTCATACTTATTTACAACCGGGCACTTACAATGTTTGCCTGAGAATACAACAAAGGGATCCAAGTGGCGGACTTACAAATTGTGTAAGAGAAATATGCCATACAATTATTGTACAATCTACTACCGCCTGTAACCTTGTTGTAAACTTTACTTCTACTTTAATTCAGTCAGCTCCGAATACTTTCCATTTTGAAAATACTTCGGTACCATTGAACAATACTGATTCGATCCGTTGGAGCTTTGGTGATGGTACCACTTCTAACCAGGTCAGTCCAAATCATACTTATTTACAGCCCGGCACCTATACAGTATGCCTTAGAATACAACAAAGGACTTCTGCGGGCGGCCTTTCAAACTGTACAAGGGAAATATGCCAGTCGGTTGTAGTAACAGGAACCAATACCTGTAACCTGGTAGCAAATTTTACTTCGGTAATTGCAACAACAACTGCAAACACTTACTATTTCCAAAACACTTCTACCCCTATAAATCTCACAGATTCTATAAGGTGGAATTTTGGTGACGGCTCTTCTTCAAACCAGCTTAATCCCGTTCATACTTATTTACAGCCTGGAAATTATACTGTGTGTTTAAGAGTTCAGCAAAGGAATTCAAATGGCACTCTTTCAACTTGTGTAAGAGAAGTATGTCATACAGTTACAGTACAAAATCCAAACATTTGTAATCTTTTTGTGAACTTTTATTCATACAGAGATACTTTATCAACAACACCGGTTGCTTTTCTATATCATTTTGTAAACACATCTAATCCGTTAAATAGCACTGATTCCATCCGCTGGACATTTGGAGACGGATCATCCTCCAGCGTGGTTAACCCGGTACATGCATATGCACATCCCGGAACTTACCTGGTTTGCCTGAGGATACAAAAAAGAAACAGCAATGGAACCTTGTCTAACTGTATTCGTCAAATGTGCCACTACGTTTATGTAGGGCAGGTGATCTCACCTTCCACTTGTACGTTACAACTATTCCCCAACCCTGTAACTACAGTGGTTAATGTGAATCTTTACCTGCCTCAACCGCAAATGATCGATGTATATATTTATAGTTTTTCAAATGTGCTTGTTGGTGAAAAGCATCAACAGGGATTTACCGGAAACAATACTGTTTCAGTTTCAACAGCCAACCTGTTACCGGGTTTATACAGAATGAGGGTTGTACGGGGCAACAATGTTTGTCATGCGTATTTTATAAAAATATAACTTCTGTTCAAATAAAAAATCCTGCAAATGTTTTGCAGGATTTTTTTTATTGATTAATACCATCTGTCAAAAGTTATCTTCCAAACATCTTATCCATTTCATCTTTTTTAAAACTCATATAAGTAGGTTTCCCGTTTGGGGTACTGTTGGGAGTTTCACAGGCAAAAAGATCATTTATCAATACCTGCATTTCTTTTTGTGTAAGTGCTGCACCCGCTTTTAGGGATTGCTGTAATGACAATGACCGCATTAATTTTTCCCGTTTGCTGAATTTGATATCATTGCTGAAATGTTTGTATTGCTCCAACATTTTTTCAATTGCGGTCTTTTCATTCCCCTGGTCAACATCAGCAGGTGTTCCCTGTATCACAAAAGTATTGTTACCGAAAGGTTCCAGTTGGTACCCGAGTTGTTGCAGGTCTGGCAACAACTCATTCAGCAATATAGAATCTGCTGCAGCCAGTTCGATGGTAACCGGAAAAAGGCTTTGCTGGGTGGCTATCGGCCTTCCGGCAATGGCATGAAGAAATCTTTCATACAACACCCGTTCGTGGGCATTTTGCTGGTTGATCAATAAATAGCCCTGGTCGTTTTGTACAACTATATATGCATTGTGGATCTGTAACAGATCGTACTGGTGGATCTGATGCTCTGTGATCAAGCGTTTTTCCGGCTGTGGAGAATTTACATTTTCCTGTTGATTTGATTTGCCATCGTCTGTAACAGGTTTTTCATAAAAATCCTTCCAGTGTTTCAATTCACTTTTATTTTCAATAAAATGCGCCTGGTTCTTTTGAGAAAATGTTTGAAACAATGAAGAAGATGTTGAAGCGGATCTTCTTTCCTCTGACAAAGGTTTACTCACAGATTCGAGGTGCTGTATAGAAGGATCCAGGTCAAAATCAAGTGTAGGTGTTATACTGAATTGTGCCAATGCATGTTTTACAGCAGATTGAACAAAAGCATAAACGATCTTCTCATCTTCAAATTTAATTTCCTGTTTGGTAGGATGAACATTTATATCAAGCTGGGCAGGATCAAGGTCTATGAACAACGTGTACATCGGGAAACTGTCCTTTGCGATCATTTCATCAAATGCATTCATCACGGCATGATTCAGATAAGCACTTTTAATAAAACGGTTGTTTACAAAAAAATACTGATCACCTCTTGTTTTTTTTGCTGTTTCCGGTTTACCAACAAAACCGAAAATGTTCAGGTAATCTGTTTGCTCCTGAACACTCACTAGTTTAGCATTGTAACTATTCCCGAGTATCTGTACAATGCGTTGCTTTAAAGTACCTTTTTCCAGGTGAAATACTTCCTGGCCGTTTGAAGTGAATGAAAAAAATATTTCGGGAAAAGCCATTGCAACCCGGGTGAATTCATCTACGATATGCCTTAATTCTGCCGCATTGCTTTTTAAAAAATTCCTCCTTGCCGGCACATTGAAAAACAGATTTTTCATGGCAATGCTTGTTCCCCTGCTGAATGCAACCGGCTCCTGAAGCTTTACAATACTATTTTCAATTTCAATATAAATGCCTGTTTCATCTTCATCCCTTTTTGTCTTTAACACAACCTGTGCTACAGCAGCTATACTTGCCAGTGCTTCACCCCTGAAGCCCATTGTCTTGATCCGGAAAAGGTCATCAATATTTTTGATCTTGGAAGTTGCATGTCTTTCAAAAGACATTCTTGCATCGGTATCACTCATTCCCTTTCCGTTGTCATTAACCTGGACCAAAGACCTGCCGGCATCATTAACGATCAGTTTGATTTCATCTGCACCTGCATCAACTGCATTTTCCAATAATTCTTTCACAGCGCTTGCAGGGCGCTGTATCACTTCCCCTGCAGCGATCTGGTTGGCAATGTTATCGGGCAATAATTGAATTATATCAGTCAAATTCCTGTAATTTACAGCACGAAAATAACACATCCTTTTCACTATAAATTATTATGCAGCTATGCGGATTTTTGTATTTTTTTTCTGCCTTCTTTTTTCTTTGCAAACATATAGCCAGCAAATTCCTGGTTTAGGAAGTGATCCGGCAGCAAACTGGGCAGATAGTGTGTTAAAAACGCTCAGCAATGAGGAACGGATCGGGCAATTGATGATAGTCAGACTAACTTCCATTGACCTTAAAACAAGGAAGATTAGTTTCTTCGATAAAAAAGTTGCGGGCCTTGTAAAACAATATAATATCGGCGGTGTTTGTATCTTCCAGGGCGGCCCCGAAAAGCAGGCAGCCATCATGAATTCATTACAAAAGTTGGCAAAAACCCCCATCCTGATGAGCATGGATGCTGAATGGGGCGTCGGAATGCGTCTTTTAGACAGTGTGTTATCCCTTCCAAAGCAAATGATGCTGGGCGCAATGAAAGATGAAGCCATTGTTTACAAATATGGCCAGGTGGTAGCGACACAGTGCAAAAGAATGGGGTTGCAGGTTAACTATGCTCCTGTGGTGGATGTTAACAACAACCCAAACAATCCTGTAATCAATGACAGGAGTTTTGGAGAAGATAAGTACAAAGTTGCCAGGTTTGGCATTGCTTATATGAAAGGCATGCAGGATATGGGTGTGATGGCGTGTGCCAAACATTTTCCCGGACATGGTGATGTGGCTGTTGATTCGCACTTAGACCTGCCCGTGATCAATAAGTCTATGGAACAACTGGATTCACTGGAATTATATCCATTCAGGCAAATCTTCAATGCCGGTATCAGCTCTGCCATGGTTGCACATTTATACATTCCCGCCATAGATAACCGGCCAAACAGGGCAACCTCATTGTCAAAAAACAATGTTGATGAGCTTATGAGGAATAAACTTGGCTTCCGGGGTTTAACTTTTACCGATGCACTGGAAATGCAGGGGGTAAAAAAATTCTTTCCCAACGGGGAGTCATCAGTTGAATCACTGATCGCAGGTAATGACATGCTCTGCCTTCCGGATGATGTGCCGGTTGCTATTGAAAAAATAAAACAAGCCATCATTGATAATAAACTGAGCTGGGATGACATTGATAAACATTGCAGGAAAGTGTTAATGGCAAAATACCAATATGGACTTGCCAAATTTCAGCCGGTAGACTTAACAAACTTATCGGCCGACTTAAACAACCAGGTGCCAGCAATGACAAGACTGATTGCTAAAAATGCCATCACATTGTTGTCAAAAAATGATACAGATTTTTTTCCACTGTCAATGTCCGATAATAACAAACCGGCTGATGTAGCTTTTGTTGGCATCGGCATCAGCAGTGACAATGCATTCGCAACACGCATGCGTAAAGATTTCAACGCCGATGTTTTTTATCTTGATTACAATAACAATGATTCAATAAGCATTGCAGGGAAACTTGACAGCATAGTTACCCGATATAAAAAAGTGCTGATCGGTATTCATAATTTAACCAGAACGCCTGCAAGTAATTTCGGATTGAGCAAAACTGCTGTCAAATTCGTATCGCAATTACAACAGGCAACAAAATCCATTGTTTTTTTATTCGGAAACGCTTATGCCGTTAAGAACTTTTGCAATGCAAAAAACCTGGTGCTTTGTTATGAAGACAATCCCATCATTCAAACCACTGCAATAGAAATGCTCGAGGGGTCATTGCCTTATATAGGCGTTTTGCCTGTAACTGTATGCGATCAATATAAATTCGGATACGGGTTAACAGCAAAGAACGAAAGCCTGCCTTTTATAAACCCAAACCAGGTTGGCTTTGATCTTACTTTGACCAGCCGGATTGATTCCATTGCCAATGATGCCATTGCCTGTAAAGCAATGCCGGGTTGCGTTGTATTGATTGCAAAAGATGGAAAGATCGCATTTGAAAAAGCATACGGGTATTACACCTATGAAAAAAAAGAACCCGTAACAACAGAATCAGTTTACGACATTGCCTCCGTTACCAAGATCTGCGCAACTACGATCGCTTTAATGAAATTATATGATGAAGGGAAAATAGATCTAAAAAAAAAACTTGGTGATTATCTTACCTCTGTAAAGGGAACCAACAAAGAAAAAATAATTGTAGAAAAACTTTTACTGCACCAGGCGGGTCTTGTTCCTTATATCCCTTTTTATAAAGAAACACTGGATGCTTCCGGAGTTCCGGTAAAGGATTTATACAATACTGTTTTCTCCGATTCATTTTCAATACCCGTTGCAGATCATTTATTTTTAAGAACTGCTTCTAAAGACACTTTATACAAGAGAATATTATCAAGTCCTTTAGGCACAGCTGATAAATATGTTTACAGCGACAATGATTTTATTTTTTTAGGAAAAATCGTTGAAACAATAACCGGTGTTACATTGGATGAATATGTGAGAAAGAATTTTTATTTAGCAATGTCATTGGAGTCGGCAGGATTCCTGCCTTTGAAACGAATGTCTATAAACAGGGTTGTCCCTACAGAGGATGAAAAATCATTCCGGCTGCAACTTTTAAGAGGAAATGTACACGACCCAGGTGCAGCAATGTTTGGCGGAGTTGCCGGCCATGCAGGGCTTTTCAGCAACGCTTATGATATGGCCTGTATCATGCAAATGCTGTTGGATGGCGGAATATTTAACGGCAAAAGGTATTTACGAAAAGAAACAGTAGAACTGTTCACTGCCTATCACAGTGAAATCAGCCGGAGGGGTTATGGTTTTGACAAACCCGAAAAAGACAATTACACAAGGAAAGAGCCATATCCTGCACTTTCTGCATCTTCAAATACATTCGGCCATATTGGTTATACAGGAACCTGTGCGTGGGCAGACCCGGACAAAAAACTTGTCTTTATTTTTTTAAGCAACCGTGTCAATCCATCCGCCAGTGATCTCTTCTTAAAAATGAATATCAGGCCAAAGATATTTGAAACCATTTACCAATCATTATCAAAATAATATTTGGTTTTTTTGTATCTTGATCATACAGTAGAATGGACAATTAATACTGAAAAATATTTTATTTAAATTAATAATTGCAAATGTCATACCCCTACCAGATCACAAGTTTAGAACAGTATCACAAAGATTATAATAAAAGTATTGAAGATCCTGAAGGATTCTGGAGTTCCGTTGCCGAAAATTTTTTATGGAAGAAAAAATGGGACAGTGTTTTAAACTGGAATTTTACCGAACCTAAAATTGAATGGTTTAAAGGCGGCCGGTTGAATATCACTGAAAACTGTATTGACCGCCACCTCGCAACCATGGCAGTCAAACCCGCCATTATCTGGGAGCCAAACAATCCTGAAGAAAGAACAAGAACAGTTACTTATGCAAGATTGCACAAAAGAGTTTGCCAGTTTGCACAGGTTTTAAAAAACAATGGCGTAAAAAAAGGCGACCGTGTTTGTATTTATATGGGAATGGTGCCGGAACTGGCTTATGCTGTTTTGGGATGCGCCAGGATTGGAGCTGTTCACAGTGTAATATTTGGCGGCTTTAGTGCACAAAGTATATCAGACAGGCTGGAAGATGCCCAGGCAGAATTTATTGTAACCTGTGACGGGGCCTATCGTGGAGGAAAAGACATTCCATTAAAAAGCATCATCGATGATGCACTAATTGGAAACAAAACAGTAAAGAGGGTGATCGTTTATACAAGAACAAGAACACCGGTTTCAATGATCAAGGGAAGAGATGTATGGTGGGAAGATGAAATGGAATTTGCCGAAACACAAATAGAGAAAGATGGCGTGGTTTCTTTTCCGGCGGAAGAAATGGATGCAGAAGACCCATTGTTCATATTGTATACATCCGGTTCTACAGGGAAACCCAAAGGTGTGGTACACAGTTGTGCAGGTTATATGATCTGGACAACTTACACTTTTGTAAATGTATTTCAATACAACCCGGGTGATGTACATTTTTGTACTGCGGATATAGGCTGGATAACAGGCCATAGTTATATTGTTTACGGTCCTTTGGGTGCAGGAGCCACATCTCTGATGTTTGAAGGAATTCCAACCTGGCCCGATGCCGGGCGATTCTGGGAAATTGTAGAAAAATATAAAGTAAACTGCATATACACTGCGCCAACGGCTATACGAAGTTTAATGAGCTTTGGGTTAGGCCATATTAAAGGAAAGGACCTGTCATCTTTAAAAGTATTGGGTACCGTTGGTGAACCCATCAATGAAGAAGCGTGGCATTGGTATGATGAAAATATAGGAAAGAAAAACTGCCCCGTTGTTGACACCTGGTGGCAAACTGAAACCGGCGGCTGTTTGATAAGTAACCTTGCAGGTGTAACTCCTTCAAAAGCAAGCTGGGCAACCCTTCCAATGCCGGGTGTGCAGCCATTGCTTGTAGATGAGAACGGCAATGAAGTTACAGAAAAAGATGAGCATGGTATATTAAAAGGTAACCTTTGCATCAAAGCGCCATGGCCAGGCATTTTAAGAACAACTTACGGCGACCATGAACGCTGCCGCACCAATTATTTTGCAGCCTATCCGAATTTGTATTTTACCGGCGACGGGGCATTGAAAGATGAAAATGGTTTTTACCGAATAACAGGAAGGGTTGATGATGTATTGAATATCAGTGGCCACCGGATCGGAACGGCTGAAGTAGAGAATGCGATCAATATGCACACCGGTGTGGTTGAAAGTGCAGTTGTTGGTTACCCGCACGACATAAAAGGACAAGGCATTTATGCATTTGTGATCTTCAATGGCGTACATCTTGACGAAAAACAAACCAGGCTGAATATCAGCCAAACAGTTTCAAGAATGATTGGTGCAATAGC
>JAYSWW010000071.1:0-5600 GCA_043717805.1 Ferruginibacter sp. | reverse complement strand
CAAAAACATCCATGATCCAAAGCAATCCCGCAGCCATCCACAATACACTGCTGTGAGGCATAAAGATCAATGCGATCGTACTGAATATTGCCCCAATTAAAAAATACGGGCGCCTTCTGCCGAATGTTGGATGCCAGGTCCTGTCACTCATATAGCCAATAACGGGTTGCACCAGTAACCCTGTCAAAGGCGCAGCTAAAAAAAGCAATGGTATATCATCAGCATTTGCATGTAAATGTTCATAAATCGGCCCCATATTGGCACGCTGTAAATCCCAGCCAAACTGGATTCCAAAGAATCCAACACTCATGTTAATGATCTGTGACAAACTGAGTTTTGGTTTTACCCAGGGAATCGTTTCTGACATAGCAATCGTTTAGAAGTGAAAAGTTTATGTGTAAAAAATACACGTCGATAAATATACAATAAATATTAAGCTGGAAAAATTTTTGAAAAATTAATTCAGCAAAATTATAAAGTAGCGGAACAAGAAATTATTATTGTACAGTATAACTTACAGCTTTACAAATACTTAAACAATTAAGATTCTTTAATATAGATACCTGATCTATAATACCTCATCGAAATTGCTTGTTTATCATTTTATGCGCTTGAAGCAAATGTTTTTACACAATTTTTAAAATCTGAAATATTGTGTGTATTTTACACATTAAATTGTTTGCAATGAAAAGATTTGTACTTTCTTTTTTACTATTTCTATTCGCTATCCCGTCGTTTTCACAGTTATTGACATGGACACCCGGTTTTGCACAGGAATCATCTACCCCTTTTACCATAACAATGGACGCATCCAAAGGTAACCAGGGTTTGTTTTTTTACACTCCTACTTCAGATGTTTACATACATATTGGGGTGATTACCAACTTAAGCCCCGGCGCCACTCCATGGAAGTATGTAAAATTTAATCAGAATTTTAATACCGCAAATGTTGCGTTAGCTGCAACATCGATTGGAGGAAGCAAATGGTCATTTACCATTTCAGGCGGACTTCGTTCTTATTTTGGGATCGTTGACCCCGGCGAAACGATACAAAAAATAGCTTTACTTTTCAGAAATGGAGCAGGTACAAAAGTACAACGTAATACAGATGGAAGCGATATGTATATTCCTATTTATACTACTGCATTGGCAGCAAGGTTTACACTTCCATTGACACAACCTACTTATATTCCCCAGCCTGAAACGATCACTAAAGTTGTGGGCAACACGATACCTATGACGGGAATTTCAAATAACCCGGCAACTTTAAAACTATACCTGAATGGTGTAGTTGCAAATACTGCCCCAGCCGCTACCACTATATCTGCCTCTCCCACTATTTTAACAGCGGGCAACCAAAAGATCGTTATGGAAGCGGATGATGGTGTTACTGTTAAAAGAGATACCATTCAGTTTTATGTGGCAGGCACAGTTAATATTGCATCCTTGCCGGCTGGCGTAAGGGATGGGATCAATTATGAAACAGATCAAACGGCTGCAACGCTTGTATTTTATGCTCCCGGGAAATCACGGGTTGGGGTTATGGGAGATTTTCCGGGAAGTAACTGGAATGAACAGACGACCTTTCAGCTCAACAAAACACCGGACGGGAATTACTGGTGGTTGCGTATTACGGGCCTTACACCGGGTGCAGAATATTCTTACCAGTATATTGTTGACGGAACTTTAAGGGTTGGTGAGCCTTATACTGAAAAAGTACTTGACCCAATCAATGATCCATTCATCCCAACTACAACTTACCCGGGCTTAAAAGCTTACCCACTCGGCCAATCGGGTGTTGTAAGCATCCTTCAAACCGGTCAGACAGCTTTCAACTGGCAGGCAAGCGGTTATACTCGTCCCGATAAAAGGAAACTGGTAATTTATGAAATGATACTCCGGGATTTTTTGGCAAAGCATGACTGGCAAACATTGAATGATACACTGAATTATCTAAAAAACCTCGGTATCACTGCCATTGAATTGATGCCGGTCAATGAGTTTGAAGGGAACCTGAGTTGGGGCTATAACCCCAATTATTATTTTGCTCCAGATAAATATTACGGGCCCTCCGGTAACATGAAAACATTCATCGATAATTGTCACAAAAAAGGAATTGCCGTGATCATGGATATCGCACTCAATCATTCATTTGGAAGTGCGCCAATGGTTCAGTTATACTGGGATGCGGTTAACAACAGGCCGGCAGCAAACAATCCATGGTTTAACACCGTTGCCAAACATGCCTACAATGTTGGTTTCGATATGAATCATGAAAGCCTTGCCACCAGGTATTTTACAAGCCGCGTTTTAGAACACTGGCTTACCAATTATAAAATTGACGGATTCCGTTTTGATCTTTCCAAAGGATTCACTCAAACACAAACCTGCGATGGTGCCGGCGCAAACTGCAATGTTGGCTCATGGGGTAATTATGATGCCAGCAGGGTTGCCATCTGGAAAAGATATTATGATACCATGCAACTAAAATCTCCGGGAAGTTATGCGGTTCTTGAACATTTTGCAGACAACAGTGAAGAAATTGAGTTGTCAAATTATGGCATGATGTTATGGGGAAATTCGAGTTGTAATTATACACAGGCGGCAGAAGGTTATGCTTCAGGACCTTGCGGAACCTGGGAACTGAGGAATAACATATTTACAGAAAGAGGATGGTCGAACCCTCACCTGGTTACATATATGCAAAGCCATGATGAAGAAAGGGTCATGTACAATACCCTGTTATATGGTAACAGTTCGGGTGGATATAATATAAAAAACCTGGCAACCTCTTTAAAAAGGATGGAACTGAATGCCGCATTTTTTTATACGATCCCCGGCCCAAAAATGATCTATGAATTTGATGAACTTGGATTTGAATATTCCATCAATTATTGCGAGAACGGAACGATCAGTCCAAATTGCCGTACAGATATCAAGCCCATAAAATGGGATTACCTGTTACAGTCCGACCGGTTGAATTTATACCATGTGAATGCCGCTTTGATCAGGCTCCGCCAGAATGCGGTTTATGGCAGTTTATTTACTTCCAATAATATGTCGTATAACCTTACCAACGCCTTTAAGTGGCTCAGGGTAACACAGGGTACAAATCATCTTTTTGTAATGGGAAATTTTGATGTGGTATCACAAACAAATTCGGTTACTTTTCCCACAGCCGGCACCTGGTATGATTACTTAAACGGAACAACTATAACGGCAACGGGTGGAAGCCAGTCATTTACCCTGCAACCCGGCGAATACCATGTATTTTTAAACCAGTTTGTTCCGATACCGGTTAAGCTGATCAGTTTCAACGGTAAGAATAACGGCAACTATAACCTGCTTTCATGGACTGTAAACAATGAACAGGACCTCAGCCGTTATGAACTCGAAAGAAGTACAGACGGGATACTTTTCAATACAATAAACAATCTTACTGCAACCGGAAACAATCAATACAGTTACAATGACAATATCAGCAGCATCAATGCCACTGTTTATTATTACCGGTTAAAAAGCATTGACAAGGATGGACGTTTTACTTACAGTGCCATTGTTAAGATCCGCACCAATGTAAAGGGATGGATCGTGGAAGCAACTCCAAATCCATTTACAGATAAGATACTCCTGAACATAGAGTCTGCAGTAAAAGACGAAGCAACTTATATTTTATCTGATATGAGTGGAAAACAACTGCTTAATAAACACATATCCTTATCAGCAGGCAACAATGCATTTGAAATAACAGAGGCACGTTATTTCGCAAAAGCTGTTTATATGCTTAGTATAACAACCTCACAACAAAAACATACGATCAAAATCATAAAAGGGAATTAAAATATCCAGGGAAGCTATTATAACAATTAGATATATGCCACGAATAGACGAATAAATTTTTATAGGATTAAATGAAGATTATTCGTGCATTCGAGGCAGTACTAAATTTATCAGGCTGTTGTTGAAAAAAATTCAAAACAGTTACACAGGCTGTAATAAAAGTGATAGCTATTTTTAAATTAATTGTTACCCATGTCAGCAACATTAGAAAGTTTACAGCAAAAGAACACCAAGACATTAAAGACAATTCAATCTGAAGTAGAAAGCATAAACAGGATAGCATTGTCTGTTGACTGTGTGATTTTCGGTTTTGATGAAAATAAATTAAAAGTTTTACTGATCAGGAGCGACCTGCGTAAGTTTCAAAGCAAATGGTCTTTACTGGGAGACCTGATCAATATCAATGAAGACCTGGACGCTGCGGCTTACCGGATATTAAAACAACGTACCGGACTTAAAGATGTTTACCTTGAACAGGTACAGACTTTCGGAACGATCAACCGGCACCCTGCAGGGCGAGTTGTAACGGTTGCCTATTGTTCGTTGATTAATATCCAGCACCACAAACTCAATAAATCCGACAACGAACTTCACTGGCACGACATCGACAGTGTAAAAGACCTGGCTTTCGATCACCAGGAAATATTTGATACCTGTTACATCCGTCTTCAAAAAAGGATACAGGAACACCCGCTTGGATTTAACCTGTTACCTAAGAAATTCTCCCTGAGGGAATTACAAAATTTATATGAAGCCATTTTGGGTACAAAAATGGACAGGCGGAATTTCAGGAAAAAGTTCTTTGCCATGGATTTTTTAATAGATCTGAATGAAATCGAACAGGATGTACCCCACCGCCCGGGGAAATTGTACAAATTCAACTACAGCAAGTACGAAAAAAAGAAGAAAAAGTGGATCGGAATTGATTTTTAACCCCAAAAGAACCAAGCAGCCTTTTTAAATTGAATTTTGTCTTCACAGAAGGCTGCAGGATTCAAGCCCAATAATGTTTAAGCTAGCCCGGAAGACTGATTGGAAATTTTTAACAATTATTTATTTATTCAGGGAAAAGGGCTAATTTTGTGTAATTCTTACACATTCGCTTTGTGTATTATTTACACATTATTATTTATTAACTAAAATTGATTGTTGTTTTATGAGAAAATCAACGCAAAAAATTTCAAAAATTTTACCGGTTGCATTGCTCTTTATGCTGAGTACTTTTTCGGCGTTGGCGCAAAATGTAATATCCGGTAATGTAACCGATTCGAAAAACGGCGGTGCTGTTTCGAATGTAACGGTTACAGTAAAAGGAACCAGGGTTTCCACACAAACAGCTGCTGACGGATCCTTCAGGATATCAGCTCCTGCAAATGCAACTACCCTGACCATCACTTCTGTAGGTTATGCCACACAGGATGTTTTAATCAGTGGCAGGTCTTCCATTGGTATCAACCTCGTTCAATCTGAACAGAAACTGGATGAGATCGTTGTGGTTGCTTATGGCACCAGGAAGAAAACAGATCTAACCGGAGCTGTTACACAAGTTTCAGCAAGGGATTTCCAGAAAGGAAACATCGCTTCATCAGAACAACTTTTACAAGGTAAAGTTGCGGGACTGGAAATCACAACCGGCGGAGGTTCTGCCGGTGGCGGAAGTAAGATCCGCATCCGCGGCGGTGCTTCACTGAATGCAAGCAACGATCCGTTATTCGTAATTGATGGTGTGCCTGTAGGGAACACCGGTGTTGCTGGTTCTT
>JAYSWW010000008.1:0-16088 GCA_043717805.1 Ferruginibacter sp. | reverse complement strand
TCTAAAATAAAGTTATTTGGCTGTTGGACTTTTTTTGCCTGTGTTAAGTTTCTCCAATACCGTTTCAAGCCTTTTTGTCTTGGTATCAATTCGTTTTGCTTCAGAAACCCATTCTACATATTCCATTTTATTGGAAACCGAAAGGCTTTCAAAAAAAATACCTGCATCCTTATTCTTTCTGAAAACAGTGACAAATTCTTCCGGGATCGGAACGTTTCGGTGATTGGTTTCAATTAATTCCAATTTATGAACGGGTGAAAATCCGTTTTTCTTTTGATTGATTTTCGGCTGTTTTTTAAAATAAATGGCACTCCATGTATTATCCAGAGCAATCATGTTGATCGTTTCAAACCCCATGGATGATATCATTTCCCAGTTGCAATCACGGCAAAGGTCGCTGGCAATCTTGGAAGCGGCTTTTGGATAGGCCACCCATAACTTGGCTTCATCCTGGAGAGCCGGAATAACATCTTTCAAAATGCTTTCTAACTGGCTTTTGCTTATGGCAAAAACAAGGGCCAGGTCAATTCTCCGGGACCTCAGTAAAGGCGTTACACTTTTGGCGAACGCTAACTTGATGAATTGTTTTTCGATTGAGGAAGGTAGACCTTGTATTAAAATGTTCTTTTCGTCTTTGATCTGTAATTTTTCCAACACTGTTTGAAGAGCCATAAGTAAAGGTGTATTATGTGAAAAAACAGTTACTTCCAGAAAACCAATGTTCAGTCCTCATAATTAGGGTAAGGAATGAGATAGAAGCAAAGGGTTAATTAGAATGCAAATTTACAATTTATGTTTGTTACTTACTAATAAAAACAAAAAAACTCTGTATTTACACAGAGTTTATAATTTATTAAGATATAATTTAATTTGTTATTTATTACCAACAGGCTTATAATAGCTTAGAGCTTCATCCATATAGCCCTGAATTTTAGCAATCCTGTTTTCATCAGAAGGGTGCGTTGCGAGCCATTCCGGGGCTCCGTTTTTTCCTCCTGCTGCTGCCATACGTTGCCAAAATGGAATTGCTTCCCTTGGATTATAACCTGCCATGGCAGAAAATATCAATCCAAAATGATCTGATTCATATTCCTGGTTCCTTGAATTGGGTAAAAGGACCCCTATTTGTGCAGTTGGTGCAAACACACTGTTGAAGATATTATTTGCTTTTTGATTGTTCTGAGTAAATATATTACCAACAATTTCAAGGCCCTGGGCTGCGGCTAACTGGCTCATACGTTCATTTCCATGATGCGCAACAGCATGCGTAATTTCATGGCCAAGCACAATTGCAAGGGCAGCTTCATTTTGTGTAATAGGCAACAGGCCGGTATATACAACTACTTTACCGCCCGGCATGCACCAGGCATTTACTTCTTTATTATCTACAAGGTTGAATTCCCATTTGTAACCATCAAGTTCATTGCTAAGCCCCTTCTGTCCATAATAAACTGTAATGGCCTGGGCTATCCTGGTGCCTACACGTTTTACCATTTCAGCATCTTTATTTGAAGTCTGGTTGACAACTTTATTTTCACTGAGGAAAGACTGGTATTGGGAAACTGCTGCCTGTTGCAAAGTTGATTCCTGGAAAAGAGCCAGTTGTTTTCTGCCTGTAACTGCGTTGGTACTGCAGCCAGTTAGGACAGCAACAGTTGAGATTAGTAAAAGTAATTTCTTCATTGTTAATTTCTTTGATTGTTTTTAATACAATCAATTGGCGTACCAAGTTTTAAAAAAGTATTTTAAAATTCAAAAGGAAGGGTTAATCTGCTAGTCTTCACTTCGGCGGGATTTTTTTCTGTCGCGGTGTTTAAGGATCGGGATACGGCTTTCAACGCCTCTGAGTATTCTGCCGATATTTTTCTGATGGGTTATGATAACCATGAAAGCTACCAGTAAAGCAAATATCCTGTACATAACTTCATGTTCATTCCATATCCAAAGTACAGAAACGGGTAACATCAATGCTGCCAGGATGGAACTGAGTGAAACATACCTGGTAAGATATAAAACCAATAAAAAAACGCCTACACAACTTATGGCAATGACAGGCTGTACGGCCAGGATCATTCCAAACAGTGTTGCTACTCCTTTGCCCCCTTTAAAATTCGCAAAAACCGGAAATACATGTCCCAATACTGCTGCAAGTCCGAGGCCGATCATAAAATTGGTCCGGTCCAGTTCATTGCTCATGTAGTGAGGAAGAAAAATATAAAGTGAAACTGCAGCGATTCCTTTGAGGATATCAAAAACCATTACAATGGTACCATACCTGGAACCCAATACACGGAATGTATTGGTAGCGCCCATATTACCACTTCCGTAATCCCGGATATCTATTCCGAAATACTTTCTACTGATAATCAGTGCTGTTGGTATAGAACCCAACAAATATGCAATAATGATAAGAATAAATTCTTTCATCTAATAATTTTAAGAAATTTCGTATTCAAATGTACGCAATAAACGTCGCTTTATTGGATTAAGTATGCACAATCAATTTGATATTGTTAATAAGGCTATCCACCCATTTTTATGAAAAACCTGTTTTATTTCGAAATTCATATTTTTTAACGCAACCCGGGACACCTGTTCATCGTGGGTCATTATACCACTGAATAAGACGATTGCAGCTTTTTCTGCTGCATTTTTAATAGCAGACAAATTGGCAATGATGATGTTTAAGTTGATATTGGCAAGAATAACGCAGGCTTTTTCATCAACTTCAATGGTTTCAGCTTTAACCAGTGATATCCTTGAGCAATTGTTTGTATCAATATTCTCCATGGCATTGTTGATACTCCAGTCATCATTGTCGATTGCAATAACTCTTCCGGCACCCATTTTTTCTGCCAGGATCGCCAGTACGGCTGTTCCTGTTCCAAAATCAATTACATTTTTACCATCAAATGCTATTTTGCTCATTTGTTCTGCCATCAGGTAGGTTGTGGCGTGATGCCCTGTGCCAAAACTCATTTTTGGAGTGATGGTAATGTCGAATCTTGCCTGTTCATTTGCCTGGTGAAAGTTAGCCCTTATGTGAACAAACGGGTTGCCGGTATCAGGATGAAGTATGCTCACAGGTTCAAAACTTGTTTCCCATTGCTCATTCCAATTAATTTCTTTTATAATTGATCTTGAATATTTTATGGAATATGTTGAAACAATAACATTAAATTCATCTTCACTAAAATCTTCTGTATTGATAAATGCTTTCAATGAATCATCTGTTTCTTCAAAACCGGTAAAACCGGTATCATTGAGCAAAGCAATGAGGATGTCTTTTTGATCTGCAGATATAGATTCAAGTATAACCTGGTAATATTCCATAAAAAGAAAAGCTGCAGGAACGAAATTGTTGCTGCAGCTTATATTGATTTAAATAAATTAATTATTCTCTCCCTGTGGCTTTGGCTGCGATTCAGGCTTTGGCATCAAAACTTTTCTGCTAAGCTTGAATTTACCCGTACGTGGATCAACATCCAGCAATTTTACCTTTACTTTATCACCTTCCTTGAAGATGCCATCCATTGTTTCAAGGCGCTTCCAGCTTATTTCACTGATGTGAAGCAAGCCTTCTTTCTTTGGTAAGAATTCTACGAAAGCACCAAATTCCTTGATACTTTTTACAGTTCCTTCGTAGGTTTCACCAACTACCGGAACAGCAACCAATCCGTTGATCCATGCCAAAGCCCTGTCAAGGCCTGCTTTTTCCTTGGAGAAGATACTGACTTCACCGGCATTGTTTACCTCTTCGATGTTGATCGTTGCGCCAGTTTCTCTTTGTATTTCCTGGATCACTTTTCCACCGGGCCCGATCACTGCACCAATATATTCTTTATCAATGATGATCTTAACCATACGTGGAGCATGCGGCTTCACATCGGATCTGGCAGCATCCATTGTTGCATACATGGCATTCAAAATGTGCAATCGCCCTTTACGAGCCTGTTCCAATGCACTTCTCATGATATCCATGCTCAGTCCATCCACTTTTATATCCATCTGTACACCACAAATACCATCTCTTGTACCTGTTACTTTAAAATCCATATCTCCCAAATGATCCTCGTCGCCAAGTATATCAGTCAGTACAGCATATTTATCATCTTTCTTAATAAGACCCATAGCAACACCGCTCACATGCTTTTTTAAAGGAACACCTGCATCCATCAGGGCCAGTGAACCGGCACAAACGGTAGCCATAGAAGATGATCCATTGCTTTCAAGGATATCACTTACAACCCTCACTGTATAAGGATAATCTGTGCCAGGCATCATTTTCTTCAAAGAACGCATGGCAAGGTTACCATGTCCAACTTCCCTACGGCCAACACCTCTCATCATTTTCACTTCTCCGGTTGAAAAAGGAGGGAAATTATAATGCAAAATGAACTTTGTATAATCAGATTTGAAAGCACTTTCTACCAATAATTCATCTAAAGGAGTTCCCAAGGTAACTGTTGTAAGTGATTGTGTTTCACCTCTTGTAAACAATGCTGACCCGTGTGGTGTAGGAAGAATATCTGTTTCCATAGTCAATTGCCTGATATCTTCAGTGCCGCGGCCATCCAGCCTTTTACGATCGTTCAGGATCATATCCCGTACAACGTAGTATTGTAATTCGCCAAAATAATGTCCAACAAGCTTGGCATCTGCTTCCGGTAATTCTTCACCCAGGAATTCTTTTACTTCTTTCTTCAAAGCATCGTAGGCATCTGAACGCTCATGCTTTGCTGATGCTGAAGAAGAAATCTGGTACATTTTATCCTTAGCAAAGGCGGTTATTTTTTCGTTCAACTCTTCGTTGCGATATGGCTTTGTATATTCTCTTTTAGTTTGGCTGCCAACAAGGTCTCTCAATTCCTCCTGTGCTTTTACCTGTAATTTAATAGCAGTATGGCCCAGTTCAATCGCTTTGATCAGGTCTTCTTCCTGGCATTCATTGCTTTCACCCTCAACCATCATGATATTTTTATTGGTTGCTGCGATGAGGAATTCCATATCCGAAACAGCCAATTGAGAACGTGTTGGATTGATAAGCATTTCGCCGTTGATACGGGCGATCCTTACTTCTGAGATGATCTCCTGGATAGGAATATCAGAAACTGCCAATGCTGCAGATGCAGCGAGGCAAGCCAGTGAATCCGGTAATACTTCATCATCAGATGATATCAATGATACCAATACCTGTACATCACACAAATAATCTTCAGGGAATAAAGGCCTCAAAGCCCTGTCTATCAAACGTGAGGTAAGAATTTCATAATCATTTAACCGGGCTTCTCTTTTAAAGAATGATCCCGGGATCCGGCCTGCCGAACCAAATTTTTCCTGGTAATCTACAGATAACGGGAAAAAAGATTGCCCTTCTTTTGGCTCTTTATTGGCAACAACAGTTGCTAAAAGGATACAATTGCCCTGGCGAACTGTAACTGATCCATCGGCCTGGCGGGCCATTTTGCCTGTTTCAATGGTTACCATACGGCCGCCACCTATATCAAACGTAACTGATTTTGGTTGTAATGCTGACATGTAAAATGTTTTTTCAAACAGGCTAGCCTGTTTTCAATTAAAAGTTTGTATGTATAACGAATAATTCCCAACGGCAAATGACAGTTGGGAATGTTCAGTTTACATACATGATGAAGTTATTTACGGAGACCTAATTTCTCAATCAAAGCCCTGTAACCGGTAAGGTCATGCTTGCTCAGGTAAGTCAGTAAACGCTTGCGCTTACCCACCATCTGCATCAAACCTCTCTGTGAAGAGAAATCTTTTTTGTTGCCCTTAAGGTGATTGGATATGTGATTGATACGCTCTGTTAGCAGCGCTATCTGGCCTTCAATAGACCCTGTGTTGGTGGGTTTACCACCAAAATTTGCGAAAATGTTTGCTTTTTTTTCGATTGTTAAATACGGCATCTCTTTGTTTTTTTTAAAACCTGTGTTTTAATTTCTTTTATAATGGCTGCAAAAGTAATATAAAAAAATTGAAATACAGGTAGTTTGTGTGTTTTTTTATATCAGAAACCCTGCCGTTAACATTTCCTGAAAAAGCTATAGAAGAATATAGGGATAGACGATTCGTACTTCAGTATGACCAGGCAATTGGGACACTACCAAAAAATATACCGGCCAGTCATAAAATAAAATTCCCTTTATTTGCCTATAAAACCAGTCATTGCCAGCGATCTATTTTACCGTTACAACCGATCTTACAACCGACCAGCGGATGATACGCATTTGTACATCCCTGTCAAATGCCGGTTATCATGTAACGTTGGTTGGCAGAAGGAAAGAACATTCAGTTCCGCTGAGCCGGCAACCCTTCAAACAAAAAAGGCTTCATTGCTGGTTTGAAAAAGGAAAATTATTTTACGCAGAATACAATCTCAGGTTGTTCTTTTTTTTACTTTTCAGAAAAATGGATGGCATTTGTGCCATTGACCTGGATACCATACTCCCCTGCTATTTTATTTCAAAATTCAGAAAGATCAAAAGAATTTATGATGCACATGAGCTTTTCTGCGAAATGAAAGAAATTGTAACCCGGCCAAAAATATACCGGATGTGGAAATGGATAGAGAAAAGAACTGTTCCATATTTTGAACGTGGCTATACGGTGAATAAACCCATTGCTGAAGAATTCAATAAAATGTATGGATGCAATTATGAAGTGATCAGGAGTATTGCAGTTTATGATCCGGAAAAGTTGCCGGTAGAAAGAAAAGATAAGTTCATCCTGTACCAGGGCGCAGTTAATGAGGGGCGAAGCTTTGAAACCCTGATCCTTGCCATGCAATGGGTAAAAGCGCCATTGATCATTTGTGGTGACGGAAATTTTATGCAACAGGCGAAAATGATCACTGCAGAATATAAATTAAATGATAAAGTACTGTTTAAAGGCCTGCTTGCCCCGGAAGACCTGAAAAAAATCACCGATACTGCTTACATCGGGATCACACTTTTTGAAAAGGATGCACTTAGCAATTATTATTCTCTTGCAAACAGGTTCTTTGATTACATACATGCCGCTGTTCCGCAGTTGTGTGTAAATTACCCGGTTTACAGGGAACTGAACAATTTATATCATGTTGCTGTTTTGATAGATGACCTGGATGCCCGTAATATTGCAACAAAGTTGAATCAGTTGCTTGACAATAATGATCAATGGAAAGAACTTGAAAATAATTGCAGGAAATCGGCAAAGGAGTTAAACTGGCAACAGGAAGAAATAAAATTATTGGCATTTTATAGAAATATTTTTGGATAAACATCTGCATATTGTAACACATGATATTCCATGGCCTGCCGATTACGGGGGCGTGGTTGACCTGTTTTATAAAATGAAGTCACTTCATGCGCTTGGAATAAAAATTCATCTCCATTGTTATTATAGCAAAGGCAGGAAAGAACAGGATTCACTTTTAAATTTTTGTGAATCGGTGAACTATTATCCGCGGATAAATAACCTTCGTGGCATTTCATTGAGCATTCCATATATAGTAAAATCGAGGAGCGATCGGGCATTGCTAAAAAATCTTCAGCAGGATGATCATCCCATTTTATTTGAAGGTATCCATTGCACTTATTTATTAAAAAAGGGAGTATTTAAAAACAGGAAATTGTTTGTCAGGCTTCACAACGTGGAATACAAATATTATAACAGGCTTGCAAAACATGAAAGCAATATTTTGAAAAAAATATATTTTTTGTTTGAGAGTTTCCTTTTAAAAGAATATGAAAGATCTGTTGCCAACCTGGCTACTTTCTGGCCTGTAAGCACAGAAGATACAGATTTGTATAAAGCCGAATTCAATGCTGTGAGAATTGATTTTCTGCCCGTATTCCTTCCCTGGAATGAAGTCAGTTCACAGCCGGGAAAAGGTTTTTTTTGTTTATACCACGGAAACCTTTCGGTCAGTGAAAATGAAAAAGCAGCAGATTGGTTGCTGAACAATGTATTTAATACTCTTAAAATTCCCTTTGTTCTGACAGGAAAAAATCCTTCTCTTCCATTACAGACATTGGCTCACAGCCAGGCGCATACCTGTATGACGGTAAATCCATCTGATGCAGATCTGCAGGATCTTATTAAAAAAGCGCAGGTGAATATTTTGCCGTCGTTTAATAAAACCGGGGTAAAACTAAAATTGCTGAATGCATTGTACAATGGCCGTCATTGCCTTGTAAACAAGGCGGGGGCTGAAGGTGCTGCAGTAGAAGGCCTTTGCAGCATTGCTGAAACTGCAGATGAATTTAAAGCAATGATCACGAAATTATTTGATCAGGAATTTACCCGTGATGCAATCCTGGAAAGGCAAAGTCATTTACAGGCAATTTATGACAACGAAAAAAATGCACAGCAGTTGATTACATGGATATACTAGCATTGTCCCATACTTTTCCCTTTTCAGTTTTTATGGTTCTGGCAGGAAATTTATTGATCACCATGTAATCATGTGTTGCCATTACGATGGTTGTATTATAATCTTTACAGATGTGAAAAAGCAGTTGCATGATCTCATCACTTGTTTCGGGATCAAGGTTCCCGGTTGGTTCATCAGCCAGGATAAGTTTTGGCGAATTCAGCAATGCCCTTGCCACATCCAGGCGTTGTTGTTCGCCACCGCTCAATTCAAAAGGCATTTTAAAACCTTTGGTCTTTAATCCTACTTTATCCAGAACATCGGCAATTTTATCATTCATCAGTTTATCATCCTTCCAGCCTGTTGCCTTTAATACAAATTTCAGGTTCTCATTTACATTTCTGTCGGTGAGCAACTGGAAATCCTGAAATACAATGCCGAGGTTGCGGCGAAGGAACGGAACTGTTTTCCAGGTTAGTTCACGCAAGTCATGGCCTGCAACAGACCCTTCGCCTTCCCTTAATTCGAGATCACCATACATCGTTTTTAGTAAACTGCTTTTACCGGTTCCCGTTTTGCCAACCAGGTAAACAAATTCACCTTTATCCACAGTTATATTTACGTCACTCAGTATCAGGTTATCTCCCTGGTAAATGTTTACATTCTTAAGATCGATGATAGCTTTGGACATGTTGGTTTTTTGGTTTGGTAGATTACAAGTTTACAGGCAAATTTAATTGTTTGTATGAGGCAAATAAATTTTTTTTAATCCGGATAAGCAAATGATACGTTAATAACTGATCTCTTCCTCTTTTAATTTTATGATCAGTTCTTTCTTTTTCCCCGCCTCAACCCTTCCGATGACCCGGGCATCTATGTTAAATTCTTTTGCAGAAGCGATCATGATGGCAGCATCTGCAGCATCACAATATATTTCCAACCGGCAACCCATGTTAAACACTTCATACATTTCTTTGTTGCTGCTGCCACTGTTCTCTTGTATGATCCTGAAAACCTCAGGTGCATCAAATAAATTATCCTTGATTATTTTTAGGTACTTAGCCCCGTCAGACCGATGGTCAGAAGGAGTGGGAAGATATTTCATGCACTTGGTTTGTCCGCCGCCACTGCAATGGATCAGTCCATGAATTTTATCAAAATGATCTTCAAGTAATTTCTTTAGCACAGGCGCATAAGTGCGGGTTGGTGAAAGCAATAATTTCCCATACGTAACTGGCTGCTGTCCCTTATTGGCGGAAGTACGATAAAAATCGGTCATCCGTTGTTTGCCAATATAAACAACTTCATCGGGCAAAGAGTTATCAAAACTCTCTTTATAATGTATGGAGTAAAATTTTGAAAGCACGTCATGGCGTGCAGAAGTCAATCCGTTGCTTCCAATTCCACTGTTATATTCCGACTCATAAGTTGACTGTCCATAACTGGCAAGCCCAACGATCACATCCCCGGCTTTTATTTTTTCATTGCTGATGATCTTGTCCTTTGGCCAGCGGCATGCCATGGTGCCGTTGACTGCAATGGTCCTGACCACATCACCCACATCAGCTGTTTCACCGCCAAGGTAATGAATATTTACCCCGAAACTTTTAAGAACATCAAACAAAGCCTGTGATCCGTTTATGATCTGTTCCAATATTTCACCGGGAATTAGATTTTTATTCCGGTCGATGGTTGAATTGAAAATGATATTATCATAAATCCCAACACAAAGCAGGTCATCTAAATTCATTACGATGGCATCCTGTGCAATTCCTTTCCAGGCAGAAAGATCGCCGGTTTCTTTCCAGTATAAATAAGCAAGGATACTTTTGGTGCCGGCTCCATCTGCATGCATAACATTTACAAATGCATCATCATTGCCGATGTGATCGGGGTAAATTTTACAAAAGGCGTTTGGAAACAATCCCTGGTCGAGGTGCTTTGTTGCAGCATGAACTTCTTCTTTTTGGGCAGAAACACCTCTTTTGTTGTAAAGGCTCATATTAATTCTTGAGATGCAAAACTATATTTGAATTATCAATTATCCATTAATAAATTATCAATTAGTTTTGCACGGCTTATAATATGAAAGTATATACAAATATTGACGATTTACCCGGATTTAAGAATGCTGTAATTACGATCGGCACATTTGATGGTGTTCACCAGGGACATTTGCAGATCATCAGGCAACTGATTAAGAATGCCGGTGAAGTAAAAGGAGAACCGGTACTCATTACTTTTTATCCGCATCCCAAACAGGTAGTTGCATCTTTAAAAAAACCATTGTATATTTTAAATACTCCCGAAGAAAAATATGAACTTTTACACAGAGCGGGTATCAGCAATATTGTTGTAGTGCCCTTTACCAGTGAATTTGCTGAACAACCGGCGGAAAGTTATATCAGGGATTTCCTGGTTGATAAATTTCACCCCAATACGATCATTATAGGTTATGATCACCGGTTTGGAAAAGACCGTGCAGGTGATTACCATTTACTGGAAGATGAAGCTGATAAATATGGCTATACAGTAAACGAAATTCCGGAACACATTTTACAGAATGTTACCATCAGCAGTACCAAAATAAGGGAAGCTTTGTTATCCGGGGATATTGATACCGCCAATGAATTCCTGGGGTACAACTATTTTTTCAGCGGGGTTGTGGTGGAAGGTAATAAATTAGGCAGAACGATCGGTTATCCCACAGCAAATCTTCAGTTGAATGATACCCAGAAGTTAATTCCTGCCAATGGCGTTTATGCTGTAAATGTTATGCTGGAAGGTTTTGAAAAATTTAAAGGAATGATGAACATTGGTGTAAGGCCAACTGTACAGGGCACCGCCAGGGTTACTGAAGTAAATATCTTTGATTTTGATGAAATGATCTATGGAAAACTGTTAACAGTTTCTCTGAAAAAAAGATTGCGTGATGAGGTGAAATTCAGCGGGCTGGATATGCTCAAACAACAACTTGCCAAAGATAAACTGGATGCACTGGCTGCATTGTTATAAACCGGTAACCGGGTCTAATAATATTGAACAAGGAACAAGGAATAGCGAATGTTGAAATGTTAACTCCAATCTGCATTCATAATTCCTTGTTCAATATTCAATCGATCATCATCTTCACCAGCATTTCCTTTATCAGTGATGCTCCGGATGTTCCGGTATCGCCCACTCCCACTCCTTTCAGATTGTACTGGTGCAGCAGTAATAATATTTTCTCTATTCCATTGTATCCGTAATTATTCATCATATCACGTGCCTGTTTCAGTGAGTTTGGATTGAAATAGAAAAATGGTTTCAATGCGGCATCGCTTTGATCATTCATTCCATAAACCGCATATACTTTGCTGAAATGTGAATACAAAGCAGGCAATGCCATTTGTATGGGAACTGCTTTGGGGTTGCTTTCGAAGTAGTTTGTAATCTTCAGCGCCTTTGCCATGTCTTTTTTTGAGATCGCAGCCAGCAATTCAAAAACATTGTATTCTTTGCTGATCCCGATGTATTTTTCGATGTCATCTTCATCAATATTTTTTTTGCCTTTCAGGTTCAGTGATAGTTTATCTATTTCATTTGCGATCCGGTTCAGGTCATTGCCGATGTGTTCTTCCAATAAACTGATGGCTTTTGGTTGCATACTAAAACCTTTTGTCTTCAAAAGGTCTGAGATCCAGTCATGGATCTTTTCTTCCCTGATCTTTGCAGCATTGAACATCACTGCATTCTTTGAAAGCAGTTTGTATAGCTTTGTACGCTTGTCGTATGTTTTTCCTTTATACCCTATTACAAAAATGGTAGATGCAAGTGGTGATTCCACATAAGATTCCAGCTTATCGAGTTCTTTCATATGCTGTGCTTCTTTTAACAGCACAACCTGTTTTTCGGCGAACATTGGATACCTTTTGCAGGCATTGATCACCGCCGCCCAATCTGCATCCTTTCCGTAAAAAACTGTTAAATTAAATTCAGATTCTGCTTCACTCAGCAGTTTGTGTTCAGCATAATTCATCAGCATATCAATGTAATAGTCTTCTTCACCGTCGAACCAGTACAAAGGTTTGAATTCATTTTTCTTCCAGCCTGATATTATTTTTTCTGCACTCATCGGATTGTTAAAGTGATTTGATATATGAAACAAAAAATGTTACCAGGTTTTCAATGATAAAATCATGGTCAGTTATTGGAAAAACCTATTAAAACGCAAATATCCAATTTATAGGCGTAAACATTTACCTGATATCCAAATAAGTTTTTTAATTTTATTATTCAGAAAATCCTGAAATTATGAGTTTTGAAAATTTCCCCGAATCAGAGAAGGCAGAAAAAGATGTTACGGAATCTCCAAACAATACCCCGCGGAATATATTGACCATTGTGCTTGTGATAGCCTTACTGGGAACATGGGGGTATATTTTATGGGATAAGAACAAGGTTAAGGAAAAAGACATTACACAGCAAAACCTCATTGCTTCAACTTCCTCCCAAAGGGATGAATTACAAAAAGAACTGGAAGATGCTACCATGCGGTATGATAACCTGAAAACAACCAATTCAAAAAAAGACAGTGCCATAATTGTAAAAGACCGTGAAATTGAAGAAAAGAGATCCAGGATCAATGCATTGTTGTCGAAGGTAAATGCAACAGAATCTGAATTAAGTGAAGCTAAGAACCTGATAGGATCATTGAAAAGTGATATTGACGGATATAGAAAAGAAATTGAGGTATTACAAGGTGTAAATTCACAGCTTACCCAGGAAAAAGAAACCGTAACTGAAGAACGCAATACGGCACGGAGAGAATATGATTCTGCACAGAATGTCATCAAAGGAAAAGAAGATATCATCAATGTTGGTTCAACCTTGCATGCATCCAATTTTACTATTACAGGGATAAATGAAAAAAGCAGCGGCAAAGAAAAGGAAACAAGCACTGCTAAGAAGGTAGATAAATTAAGGATATCATTCGACCTGGATGAAAATCTGATCGCTCAATCCGGGAAAAAAGATATCTATGTTTGTATTACTGCACCAGACGGAACGCCCGTTGCTGTTGAAGCGCTTGGCTCCGGAAAGTTTACAACAAGGGAAGGTCTTGATAAATTGTATACTCAAAAAATTGAAGTGAATTACACACAAAACAAAAGGCAAACCATCAGTTTTGACTGGAAGCAAAATTCAAACTTTAGTACCGGGGATTATAAAATTGAAGTATATAACAATGGTTTTAAGGTTGGTGAAGCAAAAAAGCCTTTGAAGAAGGGAGGATTGTTTGGGTAGCAGTGGTCAGGCCAATCCAATTGGCCAGACCAGTTAAAAAATCGCCCTGATCGAAGCCCTTCCCACATGTACTGTTTTGGATGTGCCTGGTTTTCTGCCTTCGTATTGCATGTTTATCTCAATATTTCCTGCAAGCCTTTTTGTAAACTCAACATTCCATAAATAATTTTTTCCGGGAAGAAGACCGTCTAATAGTATATACCCTACCGTAGTATTTGATGCACCCGGGTACGCTTTGAAATTTATCCGGTTGTAAGTAAATTTCAGATTGATACTGCTGTTGGACAGAATATTGTATTTAATCTCTGCTGTCAGGGAATGATTGCCCGAAGATTCCATTGAATCTATCCTGTTTTTTTTATTGGTATATGCATAACCGATCACAGCACGGAGGTTAGACTTATACACATAAGTAATGTTGGGTTCAACGGAACGCTGGACGATCTCATAATTCCGGTTATCGAATTTTATTCCGCTTGTAGCCAGTTCATTTTTTATTTCTTTCAATACAATATTGCTTACAAAATTATGATCCAGGTTTACCCTTATCCTTCCCAGTAATGTACGCAGGTTCCTGCTTTCGAATCCGTAGGCAAGCAATGATTTACCCGAGGATTTGCTGTGGGTAATTTCAAAACCCCATTTGGAACTGGTGCGGTTATAATAAAATGTATTTGAAAAATAAGATGTAAGGCTGATAAGTGTGGTGTCAAAAAGTTCCTGGCTAAAAGGATTGAAAAGGAATTTGCCGTTTGCAATATTTTTTTTACTGATCTGTAATGCCGATGATGTACTTGTTCTCAGCAATATTTTTCTGATCCCTGCTGCATTTGTTTGTTTTATAATTGATTTAGGATCGAGGTCAATACTGTAATTGAATTGCAGGTAATTTGCTTTTACATACTGGTTGCCCGGGGTATAAACCCTTATATATTTTTTTTGATCCTGGAATACTGCAATCTCAAATTCATTCAATTCCGGGATGCCATTGCCATTGTAATCAATCCATGTATAAATGCCCTGCCCGGCCGGTACTTCAATATAGGTAAATTCCCTTTTTTGTTCCTGCCCCGAGCCTATCTCGTATAAAAAATTACCGGAAAAAAAACCTTTCCAAAAACTTACAAAGTATTCAGCCCTTCCCAACAGGCTTTCATCTGCTTTTTGTTTGCTCAGTGCAGCTTCTAAGATCTGTAATCTTCTGTAGGTAACGTTTAACCTGAGTTGTTGCTTTTCATTTTTTAACAACTCGGTAAAAAAATTGTAGTTATTACTTTTGTCAACTGGCTTCAATAGTGATTTTGACGGTAACAGGTCATTTCTTCTGTAATAACTGATTCCCCATTTATTCAATATTGCTTCGTTTGATTTTATGTACAATTCATAAATATTAAATGCAAAACTGGCCGGGGTTAGTGTATCAAATGCTTTGTTAAAAAGTTTATTGTGTTCGCCTGTATATTTTAATCCAACCTGTAAGTGATTCAGGGCTTTCAATTCTTTTTTAAGGTCGATCGTTGGTCTTAAAAAATTCCCTTTTTGAAAATCATTGTTGAAATGGACCAGGCTGATCTTTGTTGTCAGCTTCCAGTCTTTAATGGATGCATACTGTTCAACCAGATGCCTGAAACCATTGTAATGGTCGCTGCGGTTGTAATTTGTTATTTCATAGCGGAGCCTGTTGGATTTTTTATCAGCGATTTTAAAAGATATATTTGAAATGCTTTCATCAGCAGCAGTTATATCATAGGGTAAGCTCCAGTCGCGAAGGAATTCTATATTCCTCAATCTTTCAAGTGGTTTGAATCTTTTTGTTACATATTCATATCCTACAACTGACTGCAGCAACAGGGGCTTTCCAAAAAGCCTTATTTTTTTATCATCATTTTGCAAATTGAATTTAGCTGCAAAACCATTGTTATCAGCTTTGTCTTTCGAAGAAAAAAGATTGATGTCATATACACTGAGTGCAAATTCAGTGGTAAGTTTTGTTGTGGAAGAAAAAGCATAATCAATACCAAGGGAAAACAGCTGTAATTTTTTTGGTGTTACCAATAAAGTTACAGGTTCCCAATCGCCTTGTTTTTCATTGTTAACATTGGGTTGAACCCATTCAAAAGTTTTCCCGTTTGTGGCGCTGATTATCTGCCTGTAATTTCCTTTCCCCGGCCCCAGGTAACTGAAGGAAAGATTGTACAAAGTATCCAAAGGATTTCCGGAAAGGACAAAAATTGAATCGTGGATCGTAGTATTATACAGGGTATCTGTTTTTTTATAAAGGATCTTACCCAAACTAAAAGTATCCGTGACAGCACTGGAAAAATATGCGTTGCTGATGGTATCCCCGATATCGGCCAGGAATTGTTTTTGTTTGCTGTCGAGAGACTGGTCAATGGTAGAATTCTTTGCATCCTGGGTTGAGTAGCCT
>JAYSWW010000070.1:0-2199 GCA_043717805.1 Ferruginibacter sp. | reverse complement strand
TTCTAAATTTTGGTTTTCACATTGTACATGTGTAAATGAAATTCCTGTTTCACTGATTTTTTGGAGGCTATCCTCTGCCCTCGATCTGGTATAGATAAGGATCATCAGTAAAACCACTAATAAAGCAATCAGTTTGTTTGAAGGTGGAAATAAATTGAAACAGATCTTCATTTTACTTCATTTAAATCATTAATAAACTGTCGGGCACATCCTTTGCCTTCTTGCCCTGCTGTTTTCTTCACTTCCTATTTCACCGATCCTGATACCCAATTTCAACACAAATGAAAAATATGCATCCATGTTTTTTGAATTACCTCTTTGTGTTCCGGGTTCATACCTGTTAACACCGGGAGTAACAATGCCTACTGTTTTATCATGAATCTGCCTTGCAATCGCTGCATCCTGTGATGATAAATGGCTGTCAAAATAAACAGGATCAATATATGTTGTGCTTACATCATCCATATAATCAGTAAAAGTCTTCCTGTATAATAATTCAGGACTGAGGGTAACTCTTTCGCTCATTTTTACTTTTACGCCAAGGCCCATCGGGATATTCATTTGCGTTAATGAATATGGTTTCTTTTCAGGGTATTCAGCAAAGCCTTGCCCTTCAGTATGCAATGGATGCAGTTTATACCAGGTTTTATCACCATTTATATCAGTAATAGAACCCTGTGGATCAAAATGAAAGATTCCTACACCTATAAAACCATATGGTTTAAAACGTGGTTCATAATCTTCATTTTTATTAAAGAACATCGTTGGAAAAAGTTCAATAGCAGCATATGCTTCCCAAACGTCACTTTTAAAGTCAAGATTTCTTTGTTTTCTCCATAATTCGTTGACACCCGTACTATTTATGACATAATCACTTCCTGCCACATAAGTGTACTGCCCAGCTACTCTTATTCCCAGCCAATCATTTGGATAAGCAGAAATAAATACGCCTTTCATCATTTTGGTAAGTTCCAGGTTAACATCTTTGATGAAATATGAACCATAGCCGCGGTTTCCTCCAAGGTCTCCAAGAAAAAAAGTAGGACCAAAATTTAACCCGGCTTCCCATTTAACCTTCCCGGTTTGAAAACCCACATGTTGTGAAAATGTATTGGTATAAAGAGTGAGACTTATAAAAAAAAGCAACAGTGTTTTGCCTACAGCCTTGCGTATAGATGCTTTCATCAGGAACATTTTAGCTTTTTCTTCAGATTATTGGATAAAATAGTATGCAATTAATTTGCAGTACGGTATGAAAACGCAGTCTATTACGAATTATTGTATGATATAACGGTTATTTTGACAGTGTCATTTCAACGTGGGGTATCCCGTCTTCCAGGTATTCCGGACCTGATTGTTTAAATCCAAGAGAACTATAAAATGAAAGCAGGTATAACTGGGCACCGATCTTTATTTCAGATACTTTATATTGCCCAAGGGTTTTATCAATGGCATGATTCATCAAGGCCTTGCCGGCACCTGTATTCCTGTATTTGGGATTCGTAACTACCCTTCCAATACTAGCTACTTTATATGCCAAACCGGGTGGTAATATGCGTGCATAAGCCACTAATTCATTTTTATCCCAGCCACATAAATGAAATGAATCGAGATCCTTATTATCAGTATCCAGGTAAACACAGTTTTGCTCAACAACGAAAACCTCGCTTCTGAGTTTTAAAATTGCATACAGTTCCTGAGGAGAAAGGTCATTGAAACTTTTGTATATCCAGTTTAGTTCACTCATGTTCTTTTATTGATGATTGGTTGTTCAGAATTAGATATTTACAAAAAATAAATTATACATATTTATTAATACCCATATTTATCCTTCCATTTATCTTTTAAAAATTTTCTCAATTCCTCTTCACGTGGGTTTTTCTGAGGATTGAAGAATGTTTTCCCTTCAAGTTTATCTGGCAAGAATTGCTGCAGAATAAAATTATTTTCGAAGTTATGTGCATATTTATACTCTTTCCCATAATCCATTTGTTTCATCATTTTCGTGGGTGCATTCCGAAGGTGAAGCGGAACGGGAAGATCACCGGATCTGCTTACAGCATCCATTGCTTCATTGATTGCAAGATATGATGCATTGCTTTTAACGGAAGTAGCCAGGTAAATGGCACATTGCGATAAGATGATCCTGCTTTCAGGGTAGCCGATCACATTTACAGCCTGGAAAGTATTGTTTGCAAG
>JAYSWW010000069.1:0-2202 GCA_043717805.1 Ferruginibacter sp. | reverse complement strand
AGGAAAACAATGCCGGAAAATTCACTTTATTAAAAGTGGATGGCGGCAATGATCAGGATATCCTGAAAAAATACAGGGTAACTGCATTGCCAGTGTTCATCATTTTTAAAGACGGAAAAGAAGTATGGAGAAAAGATGGCATTGCAACTGAAAAAGAAATTGCCGAACATTTGTAAAACAGAAATGTAAAAATTCTCAGGCAGAATCATTTTATATTCAAATCCCTTTTGTTTTCTACCCTGTGTTTGCTTTGATAAAATCACTCACCAGGTAACTGATAAGTTTACCTGTAGTTTCGTCCTTTTTCCCGTCTTGCAACTGGCAGGCACCTTCTGTAACATGCAGGTAAGCGACTTTTGCATCTGTTGCTGCAAAATTCACAAATTGCCTGGCCTGTAAAGCAGTTATTCCGGATGGTGTATGTGCACTGCTGAGTACATGACGAACCGAATCCAGGTCCAGTTCAATTCCCGTATATGTATCTTCTGTAAACCCGGTTGCATGTGCTATTGCCTGTATAAAATTCTTTCGCTCGTGAATAAAAATATCCTCATAACTGCAACAATGTATAAAAGGATTCTCATGTATCTCAAGCAGTTCATTTTGTGCCAGGTAATTCTGATGTAAACCGATGATGGCATATTTTCCCAGGTATCCGTCTTCTTCGGCATAGCGAAATCCATTGCCGCTGTGCCTGCCTTCCGTGGGCCTGTAATCGGCGTGTGCGTCCAGGTTGATACAATTGATCTGCGCCAATGGAATTACATCAGCCTTGTGTAAACCTTTTGCAACTGCCTTGATGATGGGATAAGAATTATTGTGACCTCCTCCTATCACAACAGGTATTTTTTTTGCACTTGCAATCGCTTTCATGATATGCTCTACTTCATCATCTATGATCTTTACAGCATGCCGGTATGCACTGATCAATTCATCATTGTCATAAGCATGGTTTTCTATCAGGTATTGAATATCTCCGAAATCAAAATGGCCAAGCAATAAGATGTTTTCACCGGAAAGGAAATCATTGCTCTGTATATTTAAGAATGAATTTAAAAAGGGAAGCCAGTTTGTATCTGCTCCCCCGATCCCATGATTTGCCTTAACCCCGATGTCTTCCGGGATGCCAACTAAAACATATTTTGCGCTGGATTGTGCCAATGCATCGGGCCATTCATCTTCTTTTTTCAGGTACTGGATCCTTTCGCCCAGTTTTGTTTCAAAACGGCGGACTTTTGTAATTGACAAAATATCATTCTTACTATAGAATTTAAAATGTTTCATAAATGGAAGTTAGTAAAATTCCAACTGATTATCACTTAAGGGGCATATTAACTTTTACCTTAACAATACTGCCTGGTAATATATTTTTTAGAGCAATTAAACCAACAGTATCCAAATTTGTATGAATGGCTTGTTTTCAAATCAAAAAATTGAATCAAAAAAATAATTGCCTGACTTGTCCGGAAGAATTTTATGTTTTTTTTAGGATGAGAACATATAAAAATTCATACATTTAAATACGATGCCGTTCAGAAAACGATTTATCATACTTGCTTTTTTATTACAGGCAAACCTGTTGCCGGCACAGGATCTTACGGGAACTTGGGAAGGCGACCTGGGCAATGTTTCTTTTTTACAGGTGAATATTGTACATGTTAATGAAACGCTTTGTGGTTATACATGGGATTATGTTTACGCCGACCGCAAAAGTTTCTGCCGGGCCTATTTCGTCAGCAAATTCAATCCTGCAAAAAATGAATGGATATTAACCGGAACATCATTTGTTTCAAGCAGTGGCGACCATGTACTGATGCGGTTAAAACTCAAATACCGGAAATACAATGGAGATGAAATTCTGGAAGGCACTGAATATGACCCTTCAGTTCCCGAAAGGCTCTTTTTATTTCCACGACAATCCGTTTACCTTAGAAAAGTTTCAAACAAACCTGCCAGGATCTTATCAAATATGGAAGATTGCATCAAATCAAAAGAACAGGAAAAAGATAATGCTAAAATCAAGCCTGCTGTAAAGTATCCGATATTCATAGGTCCCGTTCAGCCAGTTGATACATCCCTGAAGATCACTGTTCCCAAAAAACCTGAAAAAACCAATCATACAGATAGTTTAAAAAAATCATTGTCGCCGGTTATTGTTACAAGCGACAGTAATAAGATCGCTCAGTTAATGACCGGAAGAAC
>JAYSWW010000068.1:0-2204 GCA_043717805.1 Ferruginibacter sp. | reverse complement strand
TTGCAAAATCAATGAACTCATAATTTTGTTCAACGAAATAAGAGATCAGCCATTCATACCACTGCTTATAAACATTGTAAGCTTCTGAATAATAGATGTCATGAAAATTAACTACAAAAAAGGGCTGGTTGTTATTTTCTGCTTTCTGAATTTTAGCCAAAGTTTTAATTTTAATATCAATGAGTTCTTTGCTGTTATCAGGAACAAAACCTGCGTCCATTAAACCTATTGGAATTTCCCAGATATTTCCGTGCAAAAAAGCCGTATCTGCATAACAATATGCAGGATTATCAGAATTATAATATGTTGAGTCAAAAAGAAAACCGATTTTATCCATGTTACCGAGTGTATTGTTATCCATACGCAGGTAATGATTCCGGATCCCGAGGGGGTAATGCCGGGGAAGCATTGTTTTAAAACGGTTTGCTTCTTCCAGTAACATTTCATAAGAATTATGACCCATGCCATGCATACCGACCAACACTTCCTCTTTTAAAAGATAATCAATAAAGGGCTTTGTGTCTTTCCAGTCATATGAGAGGTTTAGTCCGTTTCGCATTCCAAAAAAGAAAGTTTCTTTTACACCGGCATTTTTATTAAACTCATGCAATTCCTTTATCCTGTTCAGCCGGCCCGGAAATCTTTTCAAAAAAGTGATCAGAGAAATATTTCCCTGTATGGTATTTTTTATCCCCCTGTAAACAAGCCCCCATATAAAACTATCTGTAACATGTTCTTTTAAATATAAATGATCTACGTCGTGGGAAATGATGATTTTCATTGAACAACCTGCTTTAATATTTCAATTATTTTGATTGATGTTGTACCATCACCATAAGGGTTAACTGCTTTTGCCATTTTATCGTAGATACCGTTCTCATTTTGAAGCAATGCCTTAAGATTTTCAACGATCATGGCCCTATCCGTACCCACCAGTTTAGCAGTACCGGCTTCAATACCTTCAACCCGTTCAGTTACATCCCGCATGACCAGTACAGGTTTCCCAAGTGCCGGTGCTTCTTCCTGGATACCACCTGAATCGGTAAGGATGATGGTTGATTTCTCCATGAGCCAGATCAGCCTTGGATAATCAAGTGGCTCTATCAAAAATATACCTTCAACAGCAGCCAGTTTCCTGTTCACCACTTCCCGAACATTGGGATTGAAATGAACGGGATAAATAAACTGAACTGCAGGATGGCTTTTCTTTATTTCCAGAATGGCGTCACAAATATCTTCAAATGGCTTTCCAAAACTTTCCCTCCTGTGAGCGGTGATCAGTACCAGGGGTTTTGTAAAATCAACGTATTCAAATTCGTTTTTAAAATCAATTTTACGGTTCTTTAAATTTTCAAGCCCAAGCAACAATGCATCAACAACGGTATTTCCAACCATCCAAACCTTGTCAACAATATTTTCCTTTGCAAGCGCATTTTTTGCAAGGCTGGTTGGTGCAAAATGATAATCGGCAATACAGGCCACCAGCTTACGATTGGCTTCTTCAGGAAAAGGTGAAAACTTATTACCGCTTCTTAAACCTGCTTCCAGGTGTGCAATGGGGAATTTTTCATAAAAAGCAGCCAATGCACCTATAAATGCAGTGGTTGTATCGCCCTGTACAAAAACAAGGTCTGGTCTACATTCATCCAAAACAGGCTTCATCCCCGTTAAAGCTGCAGCGGAAAGCTCAGACAAGGTCTGGTTGTGTTTCATCAACTGAAGGTCGTAATGCGGAGTTATATCAAAAAAAACGAGTACCTGCTGCAGCATTTCCTTGTGCTGACCGGTAATGCATATACGCAGATCGAAAAAGGGGTCTTTTTCAAGCAATTTGATGAGTGGGGCAAACTTGATGGCTTCCGGTCGTGTGCCCATTATGATTAATATCTTCATGCTCTTATTTGGTTACATTCTGAGATGACATCTTTACTTTGTGATCATGGAAAATTAAGGCTGTAAAAGATGTCATCTCTTTACAATCTCTTTATAAAATTCAAAATATTTTTTTCCGAAATCTATGCTGCTGAAATTCATTTGCATGTTTTGGGCTGCTTGTTTTCCAATGGTTGTTATTTGATCGGAATGCTCCATGGCCCATTTCATCTTTGTATATAATCCATCTGCATCATTCGTTTCACAAATAATACCATTGACCCCGTTGCTGATTACTTCGGGAATTCCCCCTACTGCGTTGGCAATAACCA
>JAYSWW010000067.1:0-5647 GCA_043717805.1 Ferruginibacter sp. | reverse complement strand
AGTATTTGCTGTTATAGTATCCATGCCTGCCAAATGCCCCGTACCGTTGTATTTCTCAAAGATGATTTGCCCGTTTTTTGCAACCAGCATTCCTCCATTAAAATTTACCGGTTTTAAAACAGAATCATACCATTGCTCACATGCGGTGTTGATCCTGGTGAATTCTGAAGAAGTAACTTTCCCCGGAACCGGTAGCTTAATAATAAGAATACTATCGCGGATGATCTGTTTAAGCGGTTGTTTTGCAGGATTTTTACAGGATAAAACAATGATCGTGGTCATTAATATGAAAGAGAAACAGGAATTGCAGAAACCTATGATCCGGTAAGCGAAGAAAAACCTGAAAGTTAATTTTACAACTGGTTTCATAATAATATTAAATTCTGATAGAATATATTTGTGAAAATATGAGTAATAATTATGCCAGAAAAAAATATTACCAGTTATCCAAAAGATAAGATACACATTCTTTTTTTAGAGAATATCAGTGATGTTGCAGTTCAGCAGTTTTCAAGGGCCGGATACAGCAATATAAAGAAGATCAATGCTGCCATCAATGAAACCGAACTGATAAAGGAAATAAAAAATGTTCACCTGCTTGGTATCCGGAGTAAAACTATGATCACGTCAAAAGTGTTGCAGGCTGCAGGCAAGTTGCAGGCCATTGGATGCTTTTGTATTGGTGTGAACCAGGTTGATCTGACTGCTGCAACGAAGAACGGGGTTGCAGTATTCAATGCACCTTACAGCAATACACGAAGTGTTGCTGAATTGGTCATTGCAGCATCCATTTTACTGGTAAGAAAAGTGATCGATAAGAACAAGGCTGCACATGACGGCATCTGGATGAAAGACGCAAAGGGCAGCCATGAACTACGTGGCAAAACACTGGGTATCATTGGTTATGGGAATATCGGGAGCCAGGTAAGTGTTCTCGCAGAAGCAATGGGGATGAAAGTTATTTTCCATGATACAGAGACAAAGTTACCCCTCGGAAATGCGTCCGATAGTAAAAACCTGAAAGAACTCCTGCAACTAAGCGATGTAGTTACTTTACACGTTCCCGAATTAAAAAGTACAAAAAACCTCATCAATAAAACCAATATAAAATATTTTAAGAAGGGTGCTGTTCTTATCAATTATGCCAGGGGAGAAGTGGTTGACCTGGCTGCATTGCGCAATGCATTGCTCGCAGGCGATATAGGAGGAGCTGCGATAGATGTATTTCCGCAGGAACCTGAAAAAAACGGAGACCTGTTTTCATCTGTTTTACAGGGTTTGCCAAATGTATTTCTTACACCACACATCGGGGGAAGCACACAGGAAGCACAAAACAATATTGGCCTTGATGTAAGCAGTAAACTGTTTAACTATCTTGAAAAAGGCATCAGCACCGGATCACATTCAATTCCGGCTTTGGCATTACCGGCCCAGGAAGGTGCACACCGTATTTTACATATTCACAGGAATGTTCCCGGTGTACTTAGCCAGATCAATACCACGCTTAGTAAAAATAACATCAATATACTGGCTCAATATCTAAAAACCAATGATGAAATTGGTTATGTTGTACTTGATGTAGACAAGAACCTGAGCAAAAATGCCCTTGAATTATTAAAAAAAGTAGGGGAGACCATTAAGGTGAGAATGCTGTATTGATATGAACAACCCTTGTGGAAACATTCACTTAAGCCCGGCTCAATGTTTATTGATTGAATTTTTGAAAACTATTTTCTTTATTTTCAATATTTACTGAAAATTGTGTAACTTTATGCTTGAAAAGGAATTAATATGAAACTTATCATTATAGGCGGAGGATTTGGTGGTTTAAGGATAGCACGCAAACTAAGTAAACAGCCGGCGTTTGAAATTACATTGATTGACCGTTTCAATTACCACCAGTTTCAGCCATTGTTTTACCAGGTAGCAACTGCCGGGCTGGATGCCAGCAATATTTCATTCCCCCTGCGCAAGGTTTTTCATTCGGCCAAAAATATACATTTCCGGATGGCGGATGTGAAACAGATCGATGCGCAACAAAATATTGTTAAGACAGATATTGGTGATTTTACTTACGACATTCTTGTCATTGCAACCGGGGCAGATACCAATTTCTTTGGCAATGCCAGTATGGAAGCTAATGCATTTCCGATGAAAAGTACAGTAGAGGCCTTGCAATTGCGGCACAGGTTGTTGCATAATTTTGAAGACGCTGTTTCTGTAAAAAATGAGCAACAATTGCAGCAACTGATGAATATTGTAATTGTTGGTGGCGGCCCTACCGGCGTTGAACTGAGCGGTGCCATTGCCGACATGAAAAAATATGTATTACCAAAAGATTATCCGGAGCTTGATTTCAGTAAAATGAATATTTACCTGTTGGAAGGAACTGCCAAAACATTGGGAACCATGAGTGAAAAAAGCAGCAAAGAATCTCAGCAGTATTTAAGTCGGCTTGGCGTTACCGTTTTAACAAATACATTGATGAAGGAATATGATGGCAAAACGGCTGTTATGCATGATGGTAAAACTATAGACACATCCATGGTTATCTGGGCTGCGGGCATCAGGGGGAATGTGCCACAAGGTATAAATAATGATCTCATAGCCCGTGGTAACAGGATAAAAGTTGACAGGAAATGCAGGGTCCCCGGCCATGAAAATATTTATGCCATTGGAGATGTTGCTTATATGGAAGAACCTTCATGGCCCAACGGTCACCCACAGGTGGCACCGGTTGCCATGCAGCAGGCTGATTTGTTTGTTGCCAACCTGCGCAAAATTGAAAAAAGATCTGCCGGTACAAAACTGCAGGATTTTGTTTACAATGATAAAGGTTCGATGGCCACTGTAGGAAGGAACCTTGCCGTGGTTGATGTACCCAAGCCAAAGCTCCACTTCAAAGGTTTTTTTGCCTGGATGATCTGGATGGCTCTTCACCTCATGCTTATCCTGGGCGTAAAGAACAGGTTCTTTGTTTTTACCAATTGGGTATACAATTATTTTACAAGGGATCAAAACCTTCGGTTAATATTCAAAGAATTTTACAAACCGAAAAAGAATTAATTTTTTTAAAGAAAATATTATACCAGTTTATCAATTGCCTTTAAAACTTTTTGTGCCCTGCTTTTGAATCCTGCCGTCTGATGGGGTAATTGGTCTTCAAGTATAAGTCTTAATTCAGGTATGATCGCCGGATAATTTTTAGCCAGGTTACCCAAAACCGTCATCGAAAAAACTTTTACAGCAAGCGCTTCTGATGGGGACTCAAGGTATTTAAAACAAATGTCCATTATTTCCCCCCGGTATTTTTCCGGAATCGCTATGTCTTGCAACAATCTTATACTATTTCGTTTTACCGCAACATGCAGGTTAGCTTTATGCAGGTTATGAATAAAGCCTTTCCAATGTTTATTTATAAATGAGTGATGCTCATTAATACAATAACTGACTGGCCATGCAGCTCTTTGAACAACCCTGTATTCATCCTCCAGGAATAATTGAAACAGTTCATCAAACCGGTTTTGATCTTTACCAACCCAATTCACAATTTTATTACATTGTGCCTTTGAATGCTCATTTAAAATTTCTTCCCTTAAATTCATATTGCAAAATTAGGAACGAAGATAATTTTAACCAATTTAAACAGCCATGCTGGAAACTGTATTGAAACAATTTGGATTTGAAGGGGATGATTGTTTGATTGAACCGTTCGGCAACGGATTGATCCATTCAACTTGGCTGATCCACAACAAAATAAAAGAAAATAAATTCATTCTTCAAAGGATAAATCATACTATTTTCAACCGGCCTGAAGACATTGCATTCAATACGGGTTTGATCGGGATATATTTAAAAGAACATTTTCCGGACTATTTTTTTGTAAATGCCTGCCCGGCCAATGATGGAAGCAACCTGGTTAAAGTGTGGGAAAGTTATTTTCGTATGTTCCCCTTTGTCAAAGGATCGCATACCATCAATGTTGTTGAAAAACCCGGACAGGCATTTGAAGCAGCCAAGCAATTTGCCCTGTTCACAAAATTATTATCCGGGCTTGATCCATCTAATTTAAAAATAACATTGCCTGATTTTCATGATCTCTCACTTCGTTACAGGCAATTTGAAAATGCAATGGAAAATGGGAATACACGAAGGATCATTCAGGCCAATGAACTTATTTCATTCATTACAAAACATAAAGACATTGTAGATGAGTTTGAAAATATCAGGTTAAAATTCAAAACCAGGTATACACATCATGATACGAAGATCAGCAATGTATTATTCAACGATGCAGGTATTGGAATGTGTGTAATAGACCTGGATACAGTCATGCCCGGATATTTTATAAGCGATGTGGGAGATATGATGCGAACCTATCTGTGTCCTGTAAGCGAAGAAGAAAAAGATTTTACTAAAATTGAAGTAAGAAAAGAATTTTACGATGCCATTGTAAGTGGTTACTTGTCTGAGATGGCAGGGGAGTTGAGTGACCTGGAAAAAGGATATTTTCATTTTGCGGGAAAATTCATGATCTATATGCAAGCCATTCGCTTTTTAACCGATCATATAAATGACGATGGTTATTACGGTGCAACATATGAAGGGCAAAACTTTGTCCGTGCCGGAAACCAGGTAAGTTTGCTGAAAAAATTGCTTGAATTCAGTCCGGATTAAAATCAATTTTATCTGCTACAGGGTGTTCGCATGTAAATTTTAAACCCAGTAAACCTGCCATTGTTTGTGCAAACTGCATTTGAAATAATTGTTGCGATGACTTTATTTCTCCTTTTGGTTTGATCCCGGGCCCCATTGCTGCAAACCATACCTGATAAGAATCTTTTATTTTATTATTATGGCTTGTCCATTCTTCCTTTATCCCTCTTCCGTGATCCGTTGTGATGAATAAGGCTGTTTTATTTTTATAGAAAGGATCTGATTGGATATAATTCCACAGATCACTTATCCATTTATCAACCATGGAAGCTGCTTCCAAATAGTCTTTGTAATGCCCGCTGTGCGCCCATTCATCCGTCTCCCCATACGAAATAAATAAAACCCGTGGTCTTTTTGTCTTCAGATATTCGATTGCCGCATAATGTGTAAATACATCCAGGCATTCTGCTTCACCAAATGGTTTATAAGAATCACGGGATAATGAATTGATCATTTTTTCATTTGATGATGGTTTGCTGCCACCGAAAAGATCAAAAGCCGAATAAACCGGGAACCTGCTTTTTTCTTCATTCAAAATCCTGTCAAATGCATCCCATGCGGTAAAGGCTGCTACCTTATTCTTAAATTCAGGTTGCCTGTTCAAAAATTCAAGCAGGTTGGTATTCGGATTGGGCGGATAAGAATTGCTGTTGATCAATGTATCAGGGTATCCTGTAAAAATTTCATTGTAGCCCGGGTAAGAGAACCAGTATCGGTTTGCAACGTCTACTTTATTATTCAGCAATCTGTTACCATAGATCTGACCGTTTTTCTCAATCGTACTCGATAAAAATGGCATTATCCTTTTTCTTCTTTCATAAATATCAGTTGACCAATATTTTTTAAACAGGTTAGCACTGTCTTCCTGGTTGAATTTATTGTTATTGGCAATTGCACTGTCCATACCGGTAAACAACTCCTGCCATCGAAA
>JAYSWW010000066.1:0-2209 GCA_043717805.1 Ferruginibacter sp. | reverse complement strand
ATCATTTGTAATTCTCCCGGTTTGATGTTCTTTTCAACAGCAAGATCTTTAAAGGCCGATTCAATATTTTCAACTGTGAAATGATCTGTTGCATTCAGTTTACCGATAAGTTCTTCAAAATATATTTTTTTAATTTCATCCCATTTTGGTTTTACACTTTCTTTATCATAAGAAACAGGTGAAACAAAAAAGAATTTGCCTTGTTCATAAAAATCAGTCATCAATGTGCACCGGTCTTTTACCAACTCTATCACTTTTTCTAACAATATTTCATCACCTGTCTGAATACCTGCTGCTTCAATCACCTCCTTAACTTTTGATTTTAATCTATTAACTGTTAACTTTTTTATCCATTCATGGTTGAACCATTTGGCTTTTTCAAAATCAAATTTAGCTCCCGCTTTATGCACCCGGTCAATTGAAAATTTTTCGATCAGTTCATCCATGGAAAAAATTTCCTGTTCAGTTCCGTCATTCCAGCCAAGTACGGCCAGGAGATTTATAAAAGCTTCGGGCAAGAATCCTTTTTCTTTAAATCCTTCTGTGAGTTCATTCGTTTTAGGATCGGTCCCCGCAGGGGCCTGTGGCCAGTTCATTGCAAATACCGGGAACCCGTATTTTGCTCCATCTCTTTTACTAAGTTTACCACTTGGCCCCATGATGAGAGGAAGGTGAGCCCATTTTGGCATATTTTCCAGTCCAAAAAGGTATTTCCATAATAATATATGAACAGGTGCGCTGCTCAGCCATTCTTCACCACGGAAAGCATGTGTAATTTTCATTAAATGATCATCCACCACAACAGCCAGGTGATAAGTTGGCATTCCATCAGCTTTCAGCAAAACTTTGTCGTCCACCAGGGAAGATTCGAAGCTAACCTCCTTGTGTATCATATCGGTAAAACTGATCGTTTCATTTGCGGGCATTTTTATACGAACCACATGGCCGGTACCTTCCGCTAATAATCTTTTTACCTCATCTGCTGACAAGGTTAGTGAATTTTTCATCTGCATCCTGATCTTACCATCGTATTGGGGTGAAGGGTTTTCTGCTGTTTTATTCTCAACCCTCATTTTTTCCAATTCTTCGGGTGTGTCAAAAGCATAATAAGCAAAGCCTTCATTTACAAGTTTTTCAGCATATTCACGGTATAATGGTTTTCTTTCACTTTGTCTATATGGGCCAAATGACCCACCATGTACAGGGCTTTCATCCGGCTCAATTCCACACCATTTGAGGCAGTTGAAAATGTATTGTTCAGCTCCTTCAACAAACCTGGTTTGATCTGTATCTTCAATACGAACCACAAAATCGCCCCCATTTTTACGGGCAAAAAGGTAATTATAGAGTACGGTACGCACACCTCCAAGGTGTAATCCGCCTGTTGGACTGGGAGCAAAGCGAACCCTTATCTTATCATTCATGCTGTAAAGTTAAGGATCAGTTAACAAGTGGAACGGGCATAATGGCATTATAATAAAACCAAATAAAGCACGTTTTATGATGGTTTAACATAGATTTTAATAAAAAGACAGGTTATATTAAACTTTTAACGCTTTCTTGCATCTATGTATAAAATAAACATTAAATAAAGAAATTATGAAAAAGACACTTCATTTCCTGGTGATTACTGTAATGGCAATTTCAGTAACATTTACAAGTTGCAAAAAGGCGGATACATCGTCTGATAATTCTGAACTTGCAACTCATTCCGATGACCAGTCACGTTTTTCAAATGAAACCGATGCGGTTGCAAATGATGCCAATACTGCCATTGAAAGTTTCAGTGCATTCGAAGGCAGGATTGAAAATTCAGTTGGGGTTTTATGTAACTCAACTGCTGTTTTGGATTCAACAGCAACACTTAGAAGGATCACCATCACTTACAATGGTTTAAATTGCCAGGGTAACCGTTTCCGCTTGGGTGTTGTTGTTTTAAGTATGCCTTTGGGCCAGCGCTGGAGAGACCAGAACGCTGTTCTGACAACTACTTTCCAAAATCTTAAAATCACCAGGGTAAGCGATAATAAGAGTATTACCATCAATGGTGTTCACCTGGTTAAAAATGTAACCGGAGGTCGTTTGGGTAACCTGGCTACACTTGGTACGATCATTCATGAGATCACCAGTCCGGGTATGAGTGTGACTTTTGATGATGGAACAGTAAGAAACTGGCAAGTAGGTAAAAAGAGAACATTTACTTATAACA
>JAYSWW010000065.1:0-2209 GCA_043717805.1 Ferruginibacter sp. | reverse complement strand
CAGATAAATCCGAAAAATAAAAAAAAGATAATAGTACAGAGATTGTTTTGATCATCATATTATCAAGAATAAAATTTATATATTTTTATCAATTGTTTTATAAAAGGCATTTTTTATTAATGGTTGTTAATTTATTACCACAAAAATATAATTTCAAAGTAACAAAAAGATTCACAAGGAAATATCGGGATCCATTCTTTTAACTTTATATTCTAAAAGTAAACTCATTGCTTAACACTTACCCTGTATCACAATTACGATCTCCCCTTTAACAGGTTTTGCATTAAAATGATCATACACTTCCTGTAAGGTTCCATGCTTATTCTCTTCAAATTTTTTTGTCAGTTCACGACTTACACAGCATTGTCTTTCTGTACCGAAATATTCTATGAAGTTCAACAGTGTTTTTACCAACCGCATGGGGCTTTCATAAAAAACCATGGTACGCTCTTCTGATACAAGTTTTTTTAACATGGTCTGCCGGCCTTTTTTCAATGGCAGAAATCCTTCAAAACAAAAACTATTGATCGGAAGCCCGCTGTTTACCAAGGCCGGTACAAATGCAGTGGCACCAGGCAGGCATTGGACTTCAATATTATTTTTGACACATTCCCTCACCAGCAAAAAAGCAGGATCACTAATTCCCGGTGTACCTGCATCGGTGATCAAAGCAATTGTTTTTCCAGCCGCCATTTGATCGGTAAGATGGGCAACAATTTTATGCTCGTTGTGTTGATGATAAGGTGAAAGAGGCTTGTTGATCCCATAATGATTTAACAAAACTGAAGAAGTGCGGGTGTCTTCTGCAAGAATCAGGTCAACCATTTTCAATACATCGATTGCCCTGTAAGTTATGTCGGCAAGGTTGCCAATGGGTGAAGGAACTATGTAAAGCATAACAGCTGTAAGTTATTCGCAGTTAGTTAATAGCAAAAACCAATGCTGTTGTTAGTATCTGAAAGCTACTGGCTAATGGCTGTATTCTTTTAATTAATTACTATTTCAAAAACCTCCATCACCGGATTTGCCAGTAATTTTTTTGCTGCATCAGATGCCAGTTGAAATGCTGTATCTTTATCTGCTGCTTCAATTTGCAGGTCTATGTGTTTGCCAATCCTGACATCTGATATTGTTGAAAGGCCTAAATTCTGTAGCCCGCCCAACACTGCCTTACCCTGGGGATCAAGTAGGTCTTTCAATGGCATTACTTTAACCTGTACTGTAAATAACATGATTATTGATTTTTGAATGCCAAAGATAAAATAATGTAAGCGATAAAAATGACCGGTACAGCAATCCAATGTAATATCAGAACTGCTATGATAGAAAAAATGATAAGAATGAATTTTGACAAATTATTTTTTAAAGAAAGATTTTTGAATTTCAAGGCCATCATCGGCAATTTGCTGATCATAAGCAGGCTAACAACAATGATTGTACCGTATAAAAACCACTTGTTGATCAATATATCATTCACATTAACAATGGAACTGCCAAAATGCAATGCCAGTGGGAATGAAGCTATTAGAATTCCTGATGCAGGTATTGGCACTCCTTTAAATCCATAAGCCTGTGATGTATCCAAATTAAACCTTGCCAGCCTATATGCTCCGGCACATGCTACCAGGAAAGCCGGAAACAGTAATAATATAGATGTATCTAATCCATTCTCTTCTTTCATATAACTAAAACGCAGCAATTGATATAGGATCATTGATGGTGCCACTCCAAAACTGACAACATCGGCAAGTGAATCCAGTTGCTTCCCCATTTCTGATGAAGCATTAAACAACCTGGCAACAAATCCATCCAGAAAATCAACAATTGCAGCAATAAAAATAAAAACCGAAGCATAGGTAAGTTGCTCCGGTAAACTAAAACTACTGCTGAAGTCTTCATTTACATTTATCAATACAGTTTGTGTTTGCAATGCAAAAACAATTGCTATGCAACCGAAGACAAGATTAAGTAAGGTAAAGAGGTTGGGGATCTGTTTCATGTCAAAGTAGAAATTTGGGATTGGATAATCAGTTGATTTGAAAATTTGGAGATTTGGAGATTTGAAAATGAATTGATCAACAAATAATTTTTCATTTTCAAATCTTCAAATTCACTCATTACCAAATTACTTCTTCATCAATGCTTCAATTTCCTCCACCGTGATCGGAATATTTTTCATCAGGTCTTTGTTGCCATTCTTTGTAATCCA
>JAYSWW010000064.1:0-5656 GCA_043717805.1 Ferruginibacter sp. | reverse complement strand
AAATGTTTAAAGCCGCCGCCGTAATCGTGCGAAGCATGCCTTGCCACAACATAGAGTCCGTCCATTCCCGGATCCGGCGCCGTTGCATCCAATTCAGTTACATAACCCAATGCTTTAACTGCGGCAAATGATATGGGTTGAACCAATCCCTTTGTTATTTGAATATATGAATCCAAAATGATACCGGAAACTGTAATATAATCACGGTGTAGATGAGACGCTGTAATATCAACCTGGTAAACTCCATCTTTTTCAGGTTTTTGTTTGGTGAGGTTAATTTTTTCCGGGATGGCAAAATTGGATGCCGGTCCTTGAAAAGTGGTGAGTGTTGTTTTATCCGGCCCGTCACCCATTATAGCCAGATCTGTATTTCCGAAATCAAATTCAAAATTTGCCGGCAATAAATATTTGCCGGCGGGGAAATAAACCGAGCTCTGATATCGTATGCATGCATTAAGCCATGCATCCAGGTTTTCTTTACTTATAAGCGTACCGTTGTTCTTTACACCGTAGTTTGCAGGTAGTATTGCACCGGTTGGTTTATATTTGAAATGTGGATCATGTTTTTCCTTTTCTGAAACAAGCTCTGCATTTGTATTTTGAATAAAGCAATTTAAAATGATCAGTAATATGATTTTCATGGCTGCATTGGTTTTTAATTGATCAAACCAATTTTTTTAATTGTAAAAGATACCGATTAAATACAAAATCATTTGTTATAGATTGGCAAAATCGGTTTGGTTAAATCGTTTAAGAGGAGCTTTCTGTAATAGAAATATTCTTTGCTAATATCCGGGCCATGTATCGGAAGCAACCATGAAGAATGATAAAATGAGAAATGCTTAATTCAGGGTGCAAGTCTTTCCGTTTTCCAAATCCCCTTAGATGTTTCTGTGTATAAGATCCTGTCGTGCATGCGGCTTGGGCGTCCCTGCCAGAATTCGATCGTTGTTGGTTTAACCCGGTATCCGCCCCAATGCGGCGGTTTGGGTATTTTGCCGTGTTTGAATCGTTCTGTGTAATAATCAAAAGTTTCTTTCAGCCAGGTTTTGCCTGCCACCACCATACTTTGTGGAGATGCCCATGCACCGATCTTGCTTCCATCCGGGCGGCTGTCGAAATATTCAATGCTTTCTGTTAAAGAAATTTTTTCTGCCACACCTTTTATGCGTATCTGCCGTTCCAGTTCTTTCCAGAAGAACAACAAACAGCAATGACCATTTTCATCCAGCTGTTTGCTTTTGGAACTGTTGTAATTGGTGAAAAATACAAACCCTTTTTCATCAAATGCTTTCAACAATACAGTTCTTGCATCGGGCATTTTATCTTCACCGGTAGTAGCCAGTGTCATGGCATTCATTTCTTCTATCTCAGCTAATTCTGCATCATTCCACCATTTTCCAAACTGGTCAATAGGCGAAATGGCCACTTCATCTTCATTTAAAGTGTGTAATGTATAATCCTTACGCAACTTTGCTATTTCTTCAGCTTTCATTATTTGTGAAGTATTTATTGGTAAAGATAATCCAGGGATTACATTTATTTGCAGTCAGGCTGATTTTACATTACGGTCGATTTCATTTCCTGAATAAGGGCTCCTCCTTTTTCCAGTGCCTGTTTGTTGATACCCAGCAGGTGATGATATTTTTCAGGGAGTACTTTTTTTATTGCCTCCAAAATGGATTCAATTTTTACAACAGGTTTCAGTTGCAGGTAGGCTCCCAGGATGATCATGTTCATGATCTTTGCATTCTTCATCAGCAATGCTTCTGTACTTGCGGGAATGGCGATGATATCTATATCTGTTCGTGTACTGGGTTTAAAAATATTCCCTGATTCATACAGCAGCAATCACCCGGTTTTAACCCTTGGGGCAAATTTATCCATCGATGGTTGATTCAAAATGATTGCAGTATCAAACAATGAAATGATGGGTGAACTGATCTTTTCATCCGATAGAATTGTAATACAATTGGCAGTACCTCCACGCATTTCGGGTCCGTAAGAAGGCATCCAGGAAATTTCTTTTCCTTCTACCATACCGGCGTATGCCAGTGTCATTCCAAGCGATAATACGCCTTGTCCGCCAAAGCCAGCCACAATGATCTCTTCCAGTTTTTTATTAAATTTATGATCGCTCATTTTATTTATACTTTTTTTAAATTGGCTTCCTGTGGTAGTTTGATATCTCCCAATGGAAAAGTTTTGATCATTTCTTCGTCGATGAATTCAGAAGCTTCCACCGGTGTCATCTTCCAGTTTGAAGGGCAGTTGCCAATGATCTCAACCAGGCAGGTTCCGTTGTATTGCTGCTGGTATTTAAATGCATTCATCAACGCTTTTTTGGTTCTGCGTACGCCATTGGCGCTGTTTACGGCCTGCCGGGTTACATAAATTGCTCCGGGTAAATTGGACAACAACTCTGCTACTTTAATCGGAGCGCCATAATAACTTACATCTCTTCCATCGGGACTGGTAGTGGTATGCATGCCCGGTAGTGTTGTTGGAGCCATTTGTCCGCTGGTCATTCCATAAACTGCATTGTTCATAAATACGATGAGAAAATTTTCGCCCCGGTTGATGGCGTGCAAAGTTTCTGCAATACCAATAGCTGCCAGGTCGCCATCTCCCTGGTAAGTAAAAACATATTTATCCGGCATCAGTCTTTTGATTCCGGTTGCAACTGCACAGGCACGGCCATGTGCTGCTTCCTGCATATCAATATCCATATAATCATAGGCAAAAACAGAACAGCCAACCGGTGCAATGCCAATTGTTTTTTCCTGTATGTCCAGGTCTTCCACCACTTCCATGATAAGTTTGTGAACAAGGCTGTGGGCACAACCCGGGCAGTAGTGCATACTTACATCCACCATCGTGGAAGGTTTATGATACACCACTTCATATTCCTCTTCTTCGTGGCAGGCAGGTTTTATTAAATCCAGCGCAGTTTCCGGTAATACATGTTCTTCAGTTGGCATGATGATACTGTATTAAAGTTTCTAAATGATGAACGATCTCTTCCGGTGTTGGCATGATCCCACCCATTCTTCCGTAAAATTCCACAGGTACTTTTCCATTTACAGCAAGCCTCACATCTTCCACCATCTGACCGCTGTTCAGTTCCACACTCAGCATCATCTTTACCTGTGCAGCCAGTATTTCCAGGCGTTTGTATGGATAAGGGTACAAAGTTATAGGGCGAAACAGCCCGATCTTTATTCCTTTCTCACGGGCAATGTCCATTGCTTTCTGGCAGATCCTTGCACTCAATCCATAAGCTACAAAAAGATATTCGGCATCAGCAGTTTTGATCTCTTCAAAACGTATTTCATTTTCCCTGATCTGTTTGAATTTTTCCTCCAGTTTCAGGTTGTGGACTTCCATTTTTTCAGGCTGAATAAAAAGAGAAGTAATATAATTCCTGTTTCGCGTTTTTGGCTTACCGGTAGTAGCCCATGTTGACTTGTCAACTATCGGTCTGTTGTAGGGGTGAAATTGCACCTTCTCCATCATTTGCCCGATGGCTCCATCTGATAACATCAGCACAGGATTGCGGTATTTATCTGCCAGGTCAAATCCGAGAAAAACAAAATCAGCCATTTCCTGTACAGACGCCGGTGCCAGCACGATCATTTTATAATCGCCGTGGCCGCCGCCTTTTACCGATTGAAAATAATCTCCCTGTCCCGGCTGAATGGTTCCCAATCCCGGTCCGGCCCGGTTAACATTAACAATTAAGCAGGGAAGTTCTGCCCCTGCCATATAAGAAATTCCTTCCTGCATTAAACTCATGCCGGGTGAAGAAGAGCTGGTCATGGAACGAAAACCGGCACCCGCTGCACCATAAACCATGTTAATGGAAGCCACTTCGCTTTCGGCCTGCATTACAATGCGGTTGTATTTAGGCATTTCCCTGGCCAGGTATTCCAACACTTCTGATTGCGGTGTGATGGGATAACCAAAATAAGCATCGCAACCCGCCTGGATGGCTGCTTCTGCCATTGCTTCATTGCCTTTCATAAGTTTATATTCGGCCATAATTATTTATTTAGGAGTGTTGACCATTGATTGCAATTGTTCCCGGATATTTTCGGGTGTAACGTCTACCGGTTTTTTTGTTGGATGTGTTCGGTAAACAGTTATGACCGCATCCGGGCAAACAAGCGCACAGTTCACACAACCTGTACAGGCATCGTTGTTTGCAATGATGTAACGGTAACCTTTGATATTGATCGTTTCCGACAACGAGAGAGCGTGTTCTTTGCATGCGGTGGTACAAAGTTCGCAGCCTTTGCATTTTTGAATATCCACTTCAACCCTTCCTTTGACTTTTCTTTCCTTCGCCGGGGATAGCTTGTTGGTATTGACTTCCATTTTCAATTTTATTTATACAGGCAGTGCAGTTGCAAATTTCGAAATAACTATTTCGGAATTATAGACAACCCGTCATGTATAAATATGATTAATATCAGTTTATGAGGGATAGGTTAAAAACCAGGCTATTAGCAGCCGGGAACTTGCAGATATAAAAAAGCACTGTCATTATTTTGACAGTGCATATATGATTGATCATACGAAAATTATTATTGTATCACCACGAGTTTTTTTGTAAGCTGTTCGCCGGTTCTTTGATTTGTCAAACGAACGAAATACACACCTTTTTGCAATCCGGTTAAATATATACCAGCTCCGTTATTATTGGAAATTGAACGAATAACCTTACCTAAATTATCCAACACAAGGAAATGTTCAGACCCTGAAATGTCTGTGCTGATGATTGTAGTTGAACCATAACTTGGGTTGGGTGAAATGGTAAAATCAACCGGGGATCCAATACCTTTTACAGTTTTCACTTCACTGTAACGATACCGGTTATCCTTATCAATCAGTTTAAGCCTGTATTGTGTGGTTGAAGAAAATGTATTATTTTCTGCGAAAGAATAATTATTTGAAATACCGTTGTTTTTTGCTGCAACTGAACCAATGGTAATAAAACCATTGCTGCTCATTCTTTCAATTTCAAAACGTAGCGCATTGATCTCTGATGATGTTTTCCAATTTAATATGGCTGTTTTGTCTTTCCGTTGAGCATTGAATTCACTCATTGTTATTGGCAATACGCCTCCGGTTGGGAAGCAAACTGAAACAGAAGCCAGGTCTGACAAGCCTAAAAAATCTTCTGTTACTTTATACGTAAAGTCAAATACAGATTTTGTCTGGTCGGTGCGGGAAAGTGTAAAAGTGCCATTGGGATTTATCACAAGAGTAGCCCCTCCTGTTGTAGAACTTCCATAAGCATAAGGGCCATTTGCAAGCGTGTAAGTAACATTGGCTCCCTGGTAGATCAGGTCATTGGTAGAAATATCTCCTGTAAATACCTCTGAATTATTTGATTGCAGGCAGAAATTATCATTCAGGGCATCCAGGCCACAATTTATACAGGTGATCTCACATTTTTTGAAATTATCAAGAATGTATTTTGTACCAGGCTGGCCACAATTGCCAATCCCGCTTTTTGGTTTAAAAGCCAATTCTAACCTGTATACTGTTCCCGCCGGTAAATTGTTACCAACAGAAAAACTAAAACTAACAGTCGGAGAATTCAATGGACCGTTTGAAGGTAATAACAGGTCTGTTATTCCTGTATATTTGG
>JAYSWW010000063.1:0-2216 GCA_043717805.1 Ferruginibacter sp. | reverse complement strand
GACCGTCTGCTTGTCAGTTCGAAGTGTACTGGTGACACGCTGTGATCTTGGTAGTTGGATAGTCGAACTTGTGCCACGAAGCACATAAAAAACCTGCACATGAAGATTATATTGATTACGAAGAGATCAAATAATCTTATTAAGCTTCCTTGAGGAAGAAATTTTTGTGTCTTATATTCAATTTGTTGTGACTGTGCAATAAATTATACAAAGAGTCCATTAATAGCTTAGGTCCTCGATCTTCTCTCCCGGTAACAGTTGGTAAGTTTTAAAACCAAGTTTTGCAGCAGTGGCTACATTGTTATACAGATCATCAATGAATAAGGTTTCGGAAGCGATGGCCCCTGCATCCATTGATACAAATCTAAAAATATCCTCATTGGGTTTACGCATTCCTACCAGGTGAGAATAATATGCATTTATAAAATAATCGTCTAAGAAAAAATCCCCCATTTGCTTTTTAAAATTTTCATCAAAAGCAGCTTTGTGAATGGTATTCGTATTGCTTAGTAAAAAAAGCCGGTATTTTTTGCTTAATTGTTTTAAAAATTCAAAGCTGTCTTCCCTGAAATCGAGCAGCATAGCATTCCAGGCCACAGTTACCTGGTCCTTTGTGATCTTCCCATTCCCGGCTTCAAGCATATATTCATAAAATACCGATTCGGGAATTTGACCGGTTTCCAGGCCGTCAAAAACATTGTTGGCTTTGAATTGTGTATACATATTGTCAAAATCCGGATACCCCAGATTTTTAAAAGCGGTTGTGGTTTTATTATAATTAATATTCATCAATACACCACCAAGGTCGAAGATGATATTTTTAATTGCGCTCATGCCTTAAAGTTAGAGATCAGGTTTATGGTGCAGGTTTAAAATGCAACTTAATATTATTTAACCCAGTTTACTTTTTCTTTTTTTACATCCCTTGAATTACTGCCAATCATGATCTCAAAATCACCGGGTTCCCAGTCATATTTCAGGTAGCTGTTGTAAAACTTAAGGTCTTCGGGAGTAATATTGAATAAAACAGTTTTTGTTTCCCCTGCTTTAATTTCTATTTTTTGAAATCCCTTTAATTCCTTTACAGGCCTTGTAATAGATCCTACAAGATCTCTGATATATAACTGCACTACTTCTTTGCCTTTAACAGTTCCTGTATTTGTAATTGTAACCGCTGCTGTGAGTGTTTGGTTTCCTTTTAATGATGTGCTGCTCAGTTTCAGGTCACTATAATTAAAATTTGTATAGCTCAACCCATAACCAAACGGATACAAAGGGTCATTGGATACATCAAGATAATTGGAACGGAATTTTTCAAACCATTTGCCCGCTTCCAAAGGGCGCCCTGTATTTTTATGAGCATAATAGATCGGTACTTGTCCGATATTTTGCGGAAATGTTGTGGTCAGTTTCCCCGAAGGGTTTACATCGCCAAACAATACATCTGCAATGGCATTTCCGGTTTCTGAACCGCCAAACCAAACATTGATAATTGCAGGAACATTTTCACTCTCCCATTTTAATACCATGGGCCTGCCTGCAAACAAGACCAATACTACCGGTTTCCCGGTTTTTAATAAAGCGGCTAACAGATCCCGTTGTGCATCCGGAATACGAATATCACTTCGGCTTGCACATTCCCCGCTCATTTCTGATGCTTCGCCCAAAGCTGCAATAATTATATCTGACTGACCGGCAATTGTCAATGCTTCATTCCTTAATTCTTCTGCACTGCGTTTATCCCTTTTCAATGACCTTCCAAACATAGTGGCCCTGTCTTCATACAGGCTATCATAAAGCAGGTTAGATCCTTTTGCGTATACTATTTTTGCGTTACTGCCTGCCGCATTTTCCAATCCCTGTCTCAATGAAATGGCTTTGCTGAGGTCTGTTGCAACACTCCAGGTTCCCGGCATATTTTCTTTTGTATCGGCCAGCGGACCAATGAGCGCAATAACTCCGTTCTTTTTTAAAGGCAGGATCGATCCCTGGTTTTTAAGCAATACAAAACTTTCGGTTGCAACTGATCTTGCAAAATTTAAATTAGCTGCTGTATAAATTTCTGTCTTTGACCTTATTTCATCACAATTTTTATATGGGTTATCAAATAAGCCTAGTTTGTATTTTGCTTCCAATATCAACCTGCAGGCATCATCAATTTGTTTTTGAGTTACCTTGTTCTCTTTCAGGGATTTTTTCAGGGTGGTTAAAAATCC
>JAYSWW010000062.1:0-5669 GCA_043717805.1 Ferruginibacter sp. | reverse complement strand
CACATCAATTTTATCATATTCAGCGTGCGTACCAAACCATTTTACCTGGATGGCTTTAAAATCAAAAACAATTCTAACCACCAAACGGTATTTATTCCCCATGATATTAAAAACCACCCGGTCATCAGACACAAGGCTGGCATTTCCATACACCTGTTTTAATTCATTAAAGTTTTTAAAATCACCATTCACCAGTTCATGATACCACTCCTGAAGAGCCGTTGAAGCAGCGGGATACTTTTTACAATACTCCAATAATGTTCTTCTTGTTATAATGTTAAACACGTGTGTAAAGTTAATAAAAAGTTTTCTAATGGAAAACATTTATTTTACTGGCACTCCAATTAAAAACCTTAGTTTATAAATAAGTCTCACATCCTCAATGAATTGGTTTAGATTTTTTTCGGTAGGGGGAGCAGAATAGCAAAGGGTTTCAGCCGATACAGGTTTGAAACCCTTTTTCATTTCCAAGCGATTTCCAAGCAGTTATTTATTTCAGAGCAATAAATTCTTTGTTTTCATCTTCTCGTAACTGGCTGTCTGCACAATCCGAATCAATTATCCTCGGGCATGAATAATTTTCAACTTCGCCTTATTATGTTCTCTAAAAGCATTTGATGCTTCCAAATGTTTTTCCATTTCATCCATATCATCACCTGTAATGGTTGAGCTGAACTCATGTGCACGCACCATCATCTTTACATAAGCAGATGGATCATGCTGTCTTGTTAACAGCCTTAACGCAAGCATATAATCATCCCCGTAAACAGTTGGTATGATAATTTTTGTTTGCCCGTATTTTACCAGTTCGGCATTCATCATTACCCTTGCTGTCCTTCCGTTTCCATCTAAAAATGGATGCACTTCACTTACCAGGAACATAATGTAGATTGCTTTTGAAAATGGAGTAGTCAATGCCTGGTAAAAATCAAATCCTTTTATTAATGTTCCTTTTACAAGCGTATGATCAACAAAATGTGTTTCTCCCGCCCTGTTGTTTTTATCTTTAAACTGACCGGGTTTTTTAGAAGTTCTTGCACTCAATAAAACCTGGTGCCTGAATAAAAGTATTTTTATGAGTTCTTCAGGCTTGTTTGGTGTGATACTCATTTCATTCCTGCTGCTTACCAGTTTATATGTTCCCAATACGTCATGAGAATCTTCATCCCGATTTTGCATGGGTGTATTTGTTTCAATTATTTTTTTGGCATCTTCCAGCTCAAATTCTGTTCCTTCAATGTAGTTGGAAAAATATGCTTCAAAAAAAGCAAAGTTCCTAAAAGACTTGTCTGTCGTATTTTTTTCCGGCAGATCTTTAAACTCCTTTTGTTTAAGTTCAATAAACAGTTTTTCAAGCAATGGTAACCGTGCCGGATCATAAGGATTACCAAATGCCCTTGCTACAGCCAGTGGGGATGACAATATTTTAGAAGGATTTGTGGTAAGTAAAGCGCTGATAAGTTTGTTCAGTTTTTCAAATTCATTTTGCATACCCAATTTCTTTGCTATTATCCTTGCCTTATCTCTTAGTTCATTTAAACCCGCTTCACCTTTTACCCGAACTACCTGTTCCAGCCGGTCTTCTAATTCAGGTAGCGTAATGGTTTTAGATTCAGGGCCGGGTTGCCTGGAAACCTGTAAGTTTTCCAGTAATGCTCTTTCCTGTTGTGAAACATACAATTCACCGGAGAAAGGATTATCACCTTCTATTGGGCCGGGCCCTTCCATAAAGCGAAGCGTAACGCCGGGAAGGATTATTTTTTTTGTGTACGTGTAAGTAAGAAAAATATGCCCGGCAGATGTTGGTTTAAACTCCAGGGCCGACCGATGGCTAAGTACTGAACCTGAATACAACTTACCCAGGATAGCAAACAGGTTTCGCCCTATAATAGTTTCCGGACTATCAATAAAATTGGGTGAATAAATCCGTGCAGCAATCTTTCTTAGCTTGCCTGATTTTTCCAGTTTCGATATTTGCTTACTTAATTTTGGATCACTGGAAGAAAAGACCACTTCCTGAAGCTGTATTGGTAAAACCTGTCTGCCGTCAGGCATGATATTTTCCATTATAACGGTATTAAGGTGCCAAATTATCAAATAATTTCCATTAAAACGGTATTTTAGACAAATAATTTCCATTATAATAAATAAAGAGCAAGTCCCTAGTGCAAATATTTTCAATTAAAGAGTTGTATTAGGGGACTAAACGGACAAATATTTCCACTAAGGTTGAAATTTTGGAAAATATTTTCCATAAAAGGTTTTAAAAATGCAAAATTATTATGCCGGATCGGGAACGATGGTTATTACAAATGTATGAGCAGCCATTAAGCGTGCTTTTTTAGTAGCCTGTTTTGAGGAAGGTACCTGGAAAATATAAAAACGGGAAGCGGGTTTTTAAAATAGCTGAATAAACAGCTTTCATTAAACAGGAGATTTTTTATAACGGAATTAAGAAAGTGAAGTGCTCCATTCCAGGTTAAACAAACCGTTGTTTGCTTTGATGCAGGTAAATAAAAAGCAACTTTCGAATGCAATCTCTGATTCTTCAGGTTCATCTTTCTTCTGCCGGTCAAAACAACCCGAAACCGTTGCCTGTATACAGGAACTTACAATTGCCTTCCATTGCCTGGGAACAGAATTTTCAGAAATTCCCATATCAACATGCCGGGAAGCTAATTTTTCAACCACATTCTTTAATAATACCGGCTCATAAAGGTTTGCAGAAATACTCATTAGTTGTTTCATACGTATTGAGGATTTAAAAAGGATATTAAATAAAACCTATATAAACAACGGGAAATGATGGAAAATTATTGTGTGGAACAGGCAGTTAATTTGCCATAAATCAATTAATCATCCCGGGAGGGATAAAAAAAACAGTAGTTTCAGAGTAAGCAGGTATGCTGATATTAAGAAAGCGATGAACTCCACTCCAGGTTAAATGACCCGAATTTATCTTTGATACAAGTAAATAAAAAACATGAACTGAATGGAATGTTTGCCTGTTCTTCCAACCCGTTTCTATTTATATGCACATCAAATGTGCCCAAAACATAGGCCATGATACAGGATGTTTCAATTGCCTTCCAGTTTCCCGGAACAGTCGAACTGGCAAATCCTAAATCTACATGACGGGAAGCAAGCTTTTCTACAACGTTTTTTAACAGGCGTGGCTCATTAAGGTTTGCAGCGATACTGAATTCCTTGTTCATAAACTTTTTTGGGGGTTTTATCAAAGTATAAAGTAAATAAATTTTATCAGGCATGATAATAGAAGAACCCTCATTTGTTGTGTAATTGTTCATTTAAACAGGCAGTAGTTCAATTACTACAAAACAGTTTGCCGGGTTTGGTGAAACAGTATCCGGAAGTTAATTTGGCTGATAATGAATTCATTTCTACATTTAAAAAAAATACAAGGGCTGTTAGCTCAGTTGGTTTAGAGCACCACGTCGACAACGTGGGGGTCGCTGGTTCGAGCCCGGCACAGCTCACTAAAATTTGTCAATGAATAGTTCAGGTGAAGACCTGGTTTTATTTTGTAATTGAATGTTACAAAAATACCTGGCTTTTTATTAATTGTGTCATTGATCTTTTTATTGTCATTTCATTCTCAATTCTTTTTTATTCCTTTCCTATCATTAAACAGGCTTCTTTCCATTCCTCCTTTTTTAGTTATTTAAAACACAGATTAATCTCTATATTCATCCTCCAAAATATCAAAACATGAAAAAAATATTTTTGATCATTCTTGTATTAAGTTTTCACATCGGAAATGCACAGATTATTACATCTGCACAGATTGATTCATTGGTGGAACTGTCCCGGAAAAAATTTGATGTTCCGGGTATTGCTGTGGCTGTTGTTAAAGATGGAAAGGTCATTCATGCAAAAGGATACGGTGTCAGGTCACTAAAAAACAACCTGCCGGTTGATGAAAATACCTTGTTCGGAATAGCCTCAAACAGCAAGGCTTTCACCTCAGCGGCTCTGGCCATGATGGTTGATGAAGGAAAAATCACCTGGGATGATAAAGTGATAGATTACATCCCTGAATTCCGTATGTATGATCCATATGTTACCAATGCTTTTACGATCAGGGACCTGCTCACACATCGCAGCGGTCTGGGGCTTGGCGCGGGCGACCTTATGTTTTTCCCGGATGGGAATAAATTTACCAAGGCAGAAATGATAACCAATATCCGATACCTCAAGCAGGTATCAGGCTTCAGAACTCAATACGATTATGACAACAATATGTACATCGTTGCCGGCGAAATACTGGCAAGGGTTTGTGGAAAAAGCTGGGAAGACTTTATTGAAGACAGCATCATGAAGCCCATTGGGTTTACAAGCAGCAAGGCTTCCTGGGGCAGGGTAAAAAACAATCCAAATATCATTGATGCACACGTACCATTTAATGGTAAGGTGCAGGCCATTGCGCACGACTGGTCAGAAAACGCCAATGCCGCAGGTGGAATAATGAGTAATTTGACCGATCTCACAAAATGGGTCATCCTCCAGATGAATCATGGTAAATACGGGGAAGGCCTGTCAAAAAAATTATTCAGTGAAGAAGTTCATGAGGAGATGTGGGCCCCGCAAACGATCATCCGCGTAGGCGGGCCGGGTGCCTACAATACCCATTTCGCCGGCTATGGCCTTGGATGGTTCCTCGCAGACGCGAAAGGATATAAGCAGGTATCCCATACCGGTGGATTGTTGGGCACCGTTACCCAGGTAACTTTATTGCCTGAATTGAACCTGGCAATAATTGTGTTGACCAACCAGCAAAGCGGTGCCGCATTTACAGCCATAACAAATTCGATCAAAGACAGTTATTTTGGCATTACAGGGAAGGACAGGGTTAAACAATACCATGATAATGTGGTGAGAGGAGAAAAGGAGGCTGCCGGCATTACAGAAGGGATATGGAAATCCATCGATTCCACACAAAAAGCAAATAAGATAAAACCAAATACAACTATTTATAAAGGCGTTTATACTGATAAATGGTTTGGAAATGTGAATATAACGGAAAAGAATGGGGGCCTATGGTTCACTTCTGAAAAATCACCACGCCTGACCGGCCAGATGCTTCCTTATAAAGGCAGTACCTGGATCGTAAAATGGGAAGACCGCAGCTTTGACGCAGATGCCTATGTTGTGTTTAACCTAGACAGTGAAGGCAAAGCAACGGGGATGACCATGAAAGCAATTTCACCATTAACAGATTTTAGTTTTGATTTTCATGACCTTGATCTTAAAAGAAATTAAATTTTTGGATCAAAATATTAAATAACAGGTAGTTATAACAAGTAAGAATTTTAGCATGAATAATTGTCTTAAAAAATCTGCTTTATAAATTGCTTATTTCATTTGTAACTTCACTTATATATAAACCACAAATTATTTAACATGAGCATTGATAAAGTAAAGGAAAATGACCGGGGAGATGAAATGAATGCGGATATCAGCCCGGAAGAAAGACATATGCTCGACGAAAGCTTTGTAAACAGTATTTCAAGGGATAACGAAAATTTAAAAAGGGCCGAACTCGACAATACTGATTCGGATGGATTGCCACTCAACGAGGAAAGTTCTGCAGATCACTTAACCGGCGATGGCCTTGATATTCCCGGGGCCGACCTGGACGATGAACTGAC
>JAYSWW010000061.1:0-14596 GCA_043717805.1 Ferruginibacter sp. | reverse complement strand
AACAATGGTCCCGGGTTGTAAATCTTCGGGATTGATTTCCGGGGTAACTTCAGCATCTGTTAAACAAATAACCTGGTTGTTTATCATTGCACCTGCGCCTTTATTCCATGGATTACAGGCATTGATCATCCGGCAAACCTGTTTGCTGCTCATATTCTTCCAGTTGATCATAAGGTCGGCAGCAATGGGTCTTTTAAAATAATTTGCTTGAGATTCTTCCTGTGGCCTGGAAGGAATATCCGGGCCGAGGCTGATCATTTTGATCAGTTGCAATGCCATGGATGCTCCAAGTATTCCCAGTTTACGACATTGTAAACCGAAACTGTCTGTGTCTTCAATCGGGATCTTTTGTTGCAGGATCATGGGTCCGTTGTCTATTTTTTCATCAACAAAATGAACCGTTATTCCACTGTGAGTTTCGTATTGAAGCATCTGTGCCAATATTGGATTTGGCCCGCGGAATTTTGGAAGTATCCCGTAATGAAAATTAATAAATATACCGGGCAATGTCTGCAACAATGAAAATGGAATGATATATGGAAAGGTCATCAACCAGCATGAGTTTGCTTTTTTTTCTGCGATCAGTTCTTTGAGCCGGCTGCTGAAATTCTTTTTATTTATAATAATAATATCAATATTACTTCCGGCAAGATACTGGCTGAGTATCAAAAAAAGTTCTTTATTTTTTTCCGGTACAACAACCGCTTTTAATAAAGCTCTTTGAGCCAATTCACTGATGGCATGTAAAGCAAGTTCATTGTTGCAGCAAACTATTATATTGGGGCTGTTGTTTAAATGCACAGGTAAGTATTTCGCCAGGATGAAAATTCTGCATCCGGTATCTGTGACATCATTTCTTCCAATGCTGCCGAAACATCCGCGATGGTTGTTTCAACTGTGATCTCCATGTCATTTGCTGCATGCACCAGATACGCGGGCCCTAAAACCAAGCGGTTCTCATTGACAAAAATGATACCCCGGGGGCTTGATATCTTTTTATTTAGTAACTGGTTGATAGCCGACTCTGTATTGTTTGCATCTTTTCTCTGTTGAAAATATTCCATCAGCAGCAAGCCGTTCTCCCATCCCTGCATGGAAAAAAGATTGGGATCTTTGCCATAATTTTCCCTGTAAAAAAAATTTAATTCCCTGTTGCTTTCATTATCCAGTACAGGTACCCAGAAAGTATACCCTGATATTTTTTGAACAAATGGTTTGGGTTCTTCAAAATCACCTGCCGTACAATCAAACATCATTGGGGAACCGTACCATTGAAGGTTGAATTCTTTTTGTACCGGTTCCATTTTTTTATAAAAGAAACGGGCCATATCGCCGCAAAAAACAGCCATCAGTTTTCTGATACCGGGATTCTCTTTTATAAATGCAGCCAATGCCTCAGTATTAAATTCTTCTTTTTTATAATGGCTTACAAAATTGTGTTTTATTTCACCGCCCGAAAGAACAAATGCATTGTTCAAAGCATAAGCATGTCGATACCCCCCATCGAAAAAAGATGTTGCCAGGATGGCTTCATGACCACCCTCCTGCCCGGCACAATATTTTCCGGTAAGAAAAGAACAAAGGCAATCGTTGAAGGAATGAAAAATAGTATGAGATATATTGCCGGTAGCGATCGGGTAATTTGCACCCGCATTGCATATCATCAGTAATTTTCCGGCAGCAGCAAAGAGTGGTGCTAATTTGTTTGCATGGTAATCCTCAGCATATACCAGCACTGCATCTGCATTGTTGATCAGCAGGAACTTTTCAGCTTCTTTATAAATTTCATCATCTTTTAATCCAAACCCGATCGTTGAAACCTGGATATCTATGTCTGAAAACTGATGAAAATTTAAACAGGATCTGATACCCAGCAGGAAATCAATTCCAATGGAAGGATATAGAGTTGAACCCGGTAAAAGAATTCCGATTGTTGGCATACCTGTTTCTAAAATACTAATTCCTGGATGGGTAAATACCAAACAAACAAATGATGTAGTTCATTCCAATAATTGGTTGAATATTATTTACCGGTTGCTGAGAACCAGTAAGGCCAGCTGTAAGAGCAACCTGCATATTTCCCAAGGCACTGCCGTTGTTAGTGGTAGCATACATAGGCGTACCGGCAAGTGTTGCGGGATAACTTCCAGCGGGTGAATCAGATGCACCGGCAACAGCAGTGCCCTTCATGGTAATTGTACCGGAAACAGGATGGGTATGAGGAGGAAAATTAGAATTTTGTATCGTGTAGGTTTCAGCACCACCGGATTGACCGAGCTGGAATGGGGAAAGCCCGGGCCCCTGCCCGGCACCAACGGCAACGCGGCTACGAAAATCTGGCAAAGAAAAAGTGGTTTGACCATTGCCGCCGTAAGTTGTCCCTAATAAGGAAAACAAAGCGGTATTCTGAGCAATTGAAAGTATTTGGCCATTGCAAAAAGCCCAGTTCCTTGGGCTAAAATTTCCTGCAAAAAATCTTATTTCTGCTATTGTACCTTCCATGATCTGATTTTTTAATTTATTTATTAAATTATAATTAATTCCTGGATGGGAAAATCCCAAACAAACAAATGATGTAGTTCATTGTCAGGTAGGGTTGTATATTATTTAAAGGCTGGCTCCCGCTACCTGCTTGCGGAGAACTAGTTAATGCCAATGATGCCGGTGCCATTACACTTGCGTCTGGAGTTGAAGAGTAAATATTATCTCCGTTGATGGCTGGGAAATTATTAACCGCAGATACCTGGTTCCCATCGGAAGAAGACATGATAATGCCGGCATTTCCGTTTGCGGTATGTGTATGGTTACTTACATTGTTTGCAATAAGTGTAATGGATTCTGTTCCAGACATTTCCCCTAAAACATAATTTGGCAAACCTGCTCCCTGTCCGGTATGTATAGCTACCCTGCTTCTAAGGTCGGGCAAACCAAATGTAGTTTGACCATCACCACCATATGTTGTACCAATAAGCGCAAACAATGCGGTGTTTTGAGCGATTGATTGCAAAGACCCATTGCAAAATGCCCAATTCGCCGGGGCAAAATTTCCTGCAAACATTCTTATTTCTGACATATAACCGTCCATGATCTGAAATTTATTAATTAATAATTTTATTTAGTTCCTTGAAGGGAAAATGCCAATCAGGCAAATGATATAATTGATAGCTGTGTAAGGCATCATATTATTAACCGGGCTATTTGCACCTGCTCCTAAAGAAACAGCAACATCGGCCGGCTTCATCGTGCCACTTCCCGATGTTTTGTATTTTGTACTTCCATCATTGGCAAAATAATTATTAGCAGGATTATTCGCAGTAGCAGGAGCAGTAGTTGTAAGCATTTTTGCAGTTCCGCCAATGGCATGCGTATGAGAAGGAACATTACTGCCTGATATTGTATTCGTTGGAGATCCTGATAATTGGCCTAGAGAATAATTAGAAAGGCCTGGGCCACTGCCTGGACTTACAGGAGCTCTGCCCCGCATATCCGGCAGTGCAAAATTAGTTGTCCCGTTACCACCATAAGTAGTTCCCAAAATGGAAAAGAGTGCTTGGTTTTGATTAATCGGTAAAAGCTGGCCATTGCAAAAAGCCCAAAACCTGGGATTAAATGTTGCTGCAAACATTCTTATCTCGCCAATATTTCCTTCCATAAAAATTCATTTATCGGTTATAATATAAAAGTGAAGATTACCCAAGATAAAATAATTCTGAGTAAATAGCAAGTGTTTTTAAAAACAATTTTTTGAGATCTTTTTTTGAAGGAGAATTAACATGGTTGGTTTCCTTTTTGTTTCCTTAAATCTTTAAGATGTTTAAAGTTTGCATGAGCCTTTATTTATTAATTCAAAATACTTTCATATTTCAAATACCCATGAATGGTTGAAATATGTTTTTTTTAAAGACAACGATGAATGGATTTGTTACCAGATTGTAATTAAATCTTTTATGCCTTACCCTGCCTGTGTTTCAACATTGGCAAGAAAGGCTTTTTACTCCAAATCTATTCTTGTTGAAGTAGCTCTTACCAATGTGTTGTCATGTAACAGAAAGAAACTCATTTTTTTAGAAATCCCTGTTAGTTTGAACAAGAAATGTAAAAGCATCAACCAGACGATCATTTATTATTTCGAAGAATGCAAAAAATTCATTTTTTGATTTTTAAAAAATTAGTATTACTTTGTTTGACAATACAAATTTTAAAATTTGCACCATGAACAATCGTAGAAAATTTTTATTGCAAAGCAGCCTGGCTGCTACAGCATTTGTTGCAGCAAAACCTTTTAAAGTTCTTGCGAATTACTCATCTACTTTTAACGAAGGGAGATACAAATTTAATAGTTTAACTTTTGTGCATACTTCAGGCAATGATTACAATCTTGTTTCGAAGCTGAAAAAAATAACAGATAAGAAATCAGCGTTGGTATTGCTGGATGCCGGCAAAACCTGCTCATCCGGAGTTCTGCAATTGAATTGTGACGCCTCACATCATTCTCTGAATAATGACCATATAAACGGTTATAAAATTATCTGTAAAGACAATATCAGGGTGGGCGTCATTGCAGTCAATGCAAATGAACATCTATCTTCAAACAGAATAAATGACCTCGCAGCTATGTTAAAGAAAGAAGAGAACTGTCATCTTGTTGTATGTATTTCCCAGTTGGGTTATAAAAATAATACCGACGATGTTGTTTTGGCAGGTAAATCTGAATACATAGATATCATTGTTGGAAAACAAACTTCGAATTCTCCCAAACGCCCCATTGTTGCAGCTAATAAAAACAAAGCCGAAGTGATCATTCAATATACACAGGATATTGAAGCTGCTCTTGGTAAAATAAAAGTTGATCTCGATCAGTTTGGCGGAAAGTTTAATATTTCCTTTTAATTAAAGTGCCAGGGATCTTCTACTTTGGTTGAACTACAGTTATGATCAAATACCTGCAATTGCCTTTTCATTTTGATGTAAAAAAAATGCAGGAAGAACTACTGCAAATTGATAATGGAGCATGGCAGCTACATTACCAGAAGTTTCACTATGAAGGCGATTGGAGTGCAATTCCGCTTAGAAGTGTAAATGGCGATGCCTCCAACATATTTATTTCCCCTGAAACGAACCCGCAGTACAAGAATACTATTTTCCTCGATAAGAGTACATATTTAAAAGAAGTCTTATCAACTTTAAAATGCACACTATTGGCTGTGCGCCTTTTAAAACTAAATGCGGGAGCTGTAATAAAAGAACATAAAGATGCAGACCTGTGTTATGAAAAAGGGGAAATAAGATTACACATACCTGTTGTTACCAATGAGCAGGTTGAGTTTTACCTGGATAAAGAAAAAATGCTTTTACAGGAGGGTGAATGCTGGTATATGAATTTTAATTTACCTCATTCTTTGAAAAATAAAAGCAATGTTAACCGGGTACACCTGGTAATAGATGCAGTTGTGAATGACTGGGTGCATGAATTGTTTGCTCAACCAGCTTTACAGAAAAAAGAAATGGATGAACCGGGTTATGATGACAGAACCAAAATGGATATGATTGCCCGGCTGAGGGAACTCAATACAGATACATCCAACCGCCTGGCCGATGATCTTGAAACTTCCATCAGGTCAACAGTTAAGATTGAACCGGATTTATAATGCGAATCATTCAGCAACAAAAATAATATGCAATTTTATCTCCTGGAAATAATGATCTTAAACAATTTTTAATTTGTTTCTTCAATTTATAAATCCTTTATCTTAAATTAAATGATCAGCACTTTGGTTAAAAAACAAAAAATTATAAAAGCAATTACTTACAGGATATATTCTTCCATCATCACTTTTTTAATATCTTATATACTTACCCAAAACCTGCTGGCTTCTATTTCGATCGGTATATTGGATTCAGTCTTTAAAATATTTTCCTATTATTTTTTTGATGAAATCTGGGCTAAACTAACCGGGTTTAAAGCAACACCCGCCGTAATTTTTCTCACCGGCTTGAGTGGTTCCGGAAAGACCACAATTGCAAAAGAGCTCATGGAAAAATTAAAAAAAAGTGGAACTGTTCCAGTAATGCTGGATGGTGATGAGATAAGGCATGCGATTAAACTTACCGGTTTTGATGAAGAATCAAGAAAGAAGCATAATTTAAATGTGGGTTATATGGCCTCCTTATTTGAACAGCAGGGAAATATTGTAATTGTATCACTTATTTCGCCTTATGATGATATCCGTAATAAAATAAGGGAGATGTGCAAAAATTTTATAGAAGTATATGTATCAACGGATATTAAAATATGTATGGAAAGAGATACAAAAGGATTGTATGAGAAAGCTATTAAAGGCGAAATCAAAGATTTTACAGGCGTATCAGCACCTTATTATCCACCACCAAATCCGGAGATCACATTAGATACCGCTGTATTAAGTACAAAAGATTGTGTCAATAAAATATATTCTTTTTTTAAAAAATGAAATACAATTTATTTATAGGCCGATACCAAAGTCCGCATAAGGGACACATGCACATTTTTGATACCTTTTTAAAAGAAAGCAAACCGGTGCTGATCGCCATCAGGGATATTGAACCCGACAGCAGCAACCCGCTTCCAGCTATTGAAGTAAAAAAACTTTGGGAAACTGTTTATAAAGACAACCCAATGGTAAAGGTGATCATCATCCCGGATATTACATCGGTAAATTACGGCAGAGGTGTTGGATACGAGGTTAACCAAATCAATGTACCAGAATCTGTTGCTTCCATTTCTGCAACTGAGATCAGGCAGCAAATAATTGAAGGTAAAAATGGCTGGAAAGGATTTGTAGATGAAAAGATACATAGTATGCTTGCAGATTTTTTACTTGCCAAGCCGCAATAGTTCTTTTCATATATCCTGATCCACGTTACATGAATAAATGATTATATCAACAGCATGTTTAATATACTCTAAAATAAATTTCCTGAATAAATGAATGAAAGTATTGCCACAGCCATAAAAAACTGGGTGCCTTACAGGTTTTTTGAAGAAAGCGGAAACTATTACTGCAGGTGGATATACCTTGGCAATGAAAAAATTTCAGAACCATTTTTTGATGATACAATTTCTATGCGCAGGAGGTTACCTGAAAATTCCAGGTTATTCCGGGTTATCAGCAATACAGAAATAATACCTGAATGGGCCATGCAGGTTGAAACCGTAAAACCTACTGCCTTTATTTTTCATATTTCACGATGTGGTTCCACCTTGGTTTCACAGTTGTTGGGTTTACCAGCTGCCAATATCGCTTTGTCTGAAGTTCCGTTTTTTGATGAATTGCTCCGGTGGGGCTATAAAAATAATACTATGCCGGCCGCATTAAAACTTTTAAAAGCCGCTATAGATTTATTTGCTTCAAAACACAATGATGCCATCAGCAATTTATTTATAAAAGTGGATAGCTGGCATGTCCATTTCTATAAACAATTAAGAGAGCTTTATCCGCAGGTGCCGTTTATATTATTATACCGCAGGCCCGATGAAGTGATACGCTCCCAGCAAAAAAAGCGGGGTATGCAGGCTATTCCCGGACTTATTGAACCGGAAATTTTTGGCTTTGATAAAAATGAGATCCATCAACAAAGTTTTGATGAATACATGGCAAAGGTGATCGAATCTTACCTGCAGGCATTCATCAAAATCCTGAAAGAAGATAAGCTTGCTTTGGCTGTTAATTATAATGAAGGAGCCATCAATATTGTAAAAAAAATAACTGCTTTCAGTGGCATTTCCATCCATGAAAAAGAAATGGATTTGATGAATCAGCGCATGGGTTTTCACGGTAAATACCCCGAACAAATTTTTTCAGAAACCCCATTAATGGATCCGGCACCTCTTTATTTAGATAAAGCATTTGAACTATACCATGAATTGGAAAAAATAAAGAATAGCAAATCCTTTTTACAGTAAAGTTCAATACATAATTAATCCAATGATATTGTAACTGATCATACATCTGCCCACATCCGGAAAAGATTGGAATAAGTTTGCAGGAGTTGATTGGCTTCCGGCGAATTTTTATCCTTTTGTTGCAAAATGGCGTGTACCTGGTTTAACTCAAACAACAATTGCCTTTGTTCAGCCGATTGAATATTACTCTGTATCCAGGTTACAGCAGCAATTCGTTCACCGCTTTTAATTTCATTCACACAATGCAAAAACTGGCAGGGATATAATATCGCATCACCCTTTGCGGGTTTAATTGCGATATTTCCCCCGGAAGTCATTATCATCAATTCGCCACCTTCGTAAGTGAAAGGGTCACTTAAAAACACCGTCATTGCCAAATCAGTACGAATGGCCGGATCGCCCATGATCGGGCTATCCACATGCCAGCCATAAAACTGGTGTAGCCCATATTTACTTATCATAAACGGATGTACTTTTTTGGGTTGCGAGGCTACCTGGAAAAATGGACTGGTTTGTATAGCGTTGTTCAGTACCTTTTGTATGGCACTCATCGTTTCCGAATCAGCATTGTCAATCTGTAAATTATTCTTAACATCTTTTGCCGACATGCTGGCGGTTGCTTTGCCATCAACAAATGTTGAAGTACTGATCAGTTTTTCAAGAGCCTTGATCTCTTCGGGATTAAGCAATGCAGGTATATGGTGAAATTGCTGGCTCATGAATTAATTTTTTATTTGATAAATCTTTCAGTAAATTTTTCTTAACTGCGAAGCCATTGCAACATAGCCGGGTACACTGAATTACCAGGTTCCGTTTCATTCTTTTTTTCCTTCGTCATTCCCACCCATTGCAGCATTGGCACAGCAAAATAATGGCCTTGTCTAAAATTTTCTGCTATGTTGCTACCTCCACCTTTGTATCCGTTGTCATGAAAAACAAAACCGGCATCAATATCCAGGTGAACACAGGCTGCATAACTCCAGGCAATGGCCATCATTTCCTCAGCATCCCGATGTTCCCTGCTGGCAATTGAATGTTCATTAATGGAATTTCTTTCTATTGCAGGTACCACGGCAATATGTCCCGCTTCATGTAAGATATCGCCCGGATATTTTAATTTTTCCAGGTCTACATCAATTTCACCATTTACAATACTGATGCCGGGTAAAAAACATTCGGTTGTTATTGGTCTGAAATGAACCGGTATTCCGATTGATCTTAAAAATTCAACGCATTTGTCAATTAAAGAAATTCCTTCAGATGGTTCCCTGATCTCCATATATCAATTAACGTTTTTTTAATTTGATATTCTTGAAATGTAAATGTAAATTTATTTTCTATGTTTTGAAAAGATTTACTGTCTTCAAATTTGCAAATGAATAATACAACATTCCAATTAACTGATTCAACTGTATCCTGCCGGCTTAATGTTATGCACTTAAAACGTTATTGGGAAAAATGCCGTTTAAAAAAAGATGGCAGGGCAACAACTGAAGAATGGCAGGATGAATGGAACATGGACATCACGATGCTTGCTGCACTGGGATTAGGTTTGGAACAAACCATTAAATTTGTTTATACATCATCCGGAGATTTTGAGGAATTTGAAAACTGGATTCAGGAAGTCAATGGCGGAGAATTATCTCATTTGAAAATCGTACGGTTCAACCAGACTGTTACCAACAATAATCCTAATCAATTAATAATTGCTTCAGAGAATATACTTACAAAAACAGATATAGATTTCTGGCATGAGCATGGATATGTTATCATCCGGGAAGCAATATCAAAAGAAGATTGCGAAACTACCATTGATCTTATTTGCGATTTTATCAATATAAAAAGAGACGATCCTTCTACCTGGTACGCAGCGCACCCGGAAAAACAGGGAATCATGCTGCAGTTATTTCAGCATCCGGTATTGGAAAAGAACCGTCGGTCTGAAAAAATAAAACTTGCTTATGAACAATTGTGGGGCAGAAAAGATATTTGGGTGAATACAGACAGGATCGGATTCAATCCACCAGAAACGCCAACCTGGAAATTTCCGGGCCCCGGCCTTCATTGGGATGTTAGCCTGCAGTTACCAATTCCATTTGGATTACAGGGTATCCTTTATTTAAATGACATTGCTTCAAACCAGGGTGCATTTACATTGGTACCCGGTTTTCAAAATAAAATCGAGGACTGGTTAAACGGACTTCCAGCTTCTGCTGATCCAAGAAATGAGAACATCCATGCATTGGGAACACTGCCTGTTGTGGCCAATGCCGGTGATTTTATCATATGGCACCATGCACTGCCACATGGCAGCAGCCCCAATACAGCTTCATTGCCCAGGTATGTTCAGTATATCAATTATGCACCACTGGATGCAGAAGTAAGAGAGAAATGGATATAACATCAAATAACCATAGCACACTCAACACATCACAACTTGATGCTTTCTATATGAATGGATATCTGCGTTTACCCGGAATCGCTAATACAGACTTACTGAATAAATTAAGGTCAATGTTTGATGAATTGATAAATGCAAGCCAGTTTTCTGAAGAAATGGTAGTGATCCATAATAAAGGAAAAGCGTATGTAACAAACCTGGAGAATATCTGCCCAAAAAGTAACCTTTCCTGCCTGGAACTTTTAGGCAGCCCTTTTATACTTGAACTGGCTGCTACCATCTGTAGTGATGATTTTTTTCTGATCCAGGAATTTGCAGTGATCAAATGGGCCGGAGATGAAATGCCGGTACTCTGGCACCAGGACATGGTTCATCAACGAAGCGGAAAATGTTTTACCATGGGCATTTACCTTGATGATGCATTAGAAAACGAAGGAGCATTGCATATTGTTCCCGGTAGCCACCTGGACGACAGAAATATTTGTGAATTATGTAAAGAACCAGCTATTGATGTACCTATGAAAGCAGGTGATATACTTATACATGATATGATGCTGGCACATTGTTCGGGCCTGATGAACAAAAATTCGGTGAGGCGGGTGATCTATTTTGAATTTCTTTCTGCTGCCCATGTTTTAAAAGAAAATATTTATTCCATTGAATTGGTAAAAAGGCGTACCCGGTTACTGTTTGCTGCCACACGACATTACCAGTTACAGCACCCCGGTGAAGAATCTTTTATTCATAAAAAAATAAATCCTGTTCCGGGAGATGACGAGAAAGATTTAAATCGGGTTTTGACGGAAATTTATAATGAACCCATCCATGCAAGGGCATCAGCCTATTGTTTAGAAAACATACAGCTTCAAAGCAGTTAAGGAAGAATACTAATAACAACATCAGATTTCAGTAACGCTGAAACCCGGTTTATTTCCCATGTTATACTGAAACAATAATTGAACCGGGTATTTTTCAAAAGATGTTGTCTTCATTAAATGAAAAGGTATGGTTATGGCAGATTCATTGAAACCCAATACATGTTCACTAAAAACCTGAATGGTTGTATTAAGTACCAGTGTTAAATATTTTGAGTCTGGCATTTCCGGAATTGTAACCAACATACCAGTTGACAGTATCTCCATATTTTCCGGATCTTTCTTTATTTGAATAGCAGTTTCCGCATTTAATTCAATCAATGTTTTTAAATATTTAACAGAATCGGGATCATGGATCATATTTCCCAAAAAGCAGGCATCCACTTTGATCGATTCCGGAATAAGCATTGGATTCCGGTTGCATTGAGACAAAAGGTTTGTTACAATGCTTACTTGTGGTTCTTTATTTAACCCGGGTTTCATCGTTTCAGAAACAATGATATCAGGTTGGAGTTTAGCCGGAATGGCCCAGGTAACGGCATCTGCCAGAACAGCTTCAACCAGGTGATCTTTCATCTCAAATTTTTGTATGGTTTTTTGAAGAAAACCGAAACTAACAGGATTGATCTCCAATAAAACCAATTTCAGTTGCAAAGGGCTGAAAACCGTTGTCAATGGTGTAAGCAGAGTGGCAAAGGGCCCCGTACCTGCATACAGCAATGTTACCGGATTACCCCGATCCAATTTCAATCTTTCCTGAATGGCATCCCGGATACCTAAAATGAATTTTCGCGTACGCATCATATCAGTAACACAATAGGCTGCTGTCCAGGGACCAACCGCCTGCCCCGATCCGGTTAGGATATGTCCCCAGTTAGTCTGATCATTTTTATCAAAAGCAACTTCCTCCTCAAACAATTCCTTCAATGATATAGATGCATTTCTGACTGCACTGTAATCCAAAACAGGAGACAGCAAGTCTTGTGTAATAATTTTCAATTTTTCACATGCATGATTCATCAATAGTTCTTTAAAGATTCAGCTTATTCCCAACTATTATCAAATTTGAAATAATTTCTCCTACCTTTCTATTACTAATTCTCTTTAAAGTTATAAATCAGATTAACAAACTAAAAATTATTCAGTCACTTTGTAACCCCTGCTTTTGATTGATACCATTGCAAGGATAAAAATCAGAACAATGATCAATTTCAAAAAATCACTTTATGTCAATAGACTATAAGATACCTGCATATACTCAAATCGGCCATGTACACCTAAAAGTTGCAGACCTGAAAAAATCAATGGAATTTTATTGCGGCCTGCTGGGATTTGAAGTAACTACCATGTATGGTACCGAAGCAGCATTTATTTCTGCAGGAGGATATCATCATCACATCGGTCTCAATACCTGGTACAGCAAAGATGCAAAACCAGCTCCATTAAACAATGCAGGCCTGTTTCATACTGCCATCTTATATCCAACAAGAAAAGACCTTGCAATGATCTACGATCGTTTACGAAGGGCCTTTTACCCGTTCACCGGTTTTGCAGATCACGGTGTATCGGAAGCATTGTATTTAAATGACCCTGATGAAAATGGGGTGGAATTGTATTGGGATAAGCCGAAGGATCAGTGGCCAAAAAATGAAGACGGTTCGTTACTCATGTATACGAAGGCACTAGATCTGGAGGAGTTGCTGAAAGAGTTAAACTAATTTTCGTGGTTTGATGTTCGAGGTTTGAAGTTTCATGTTCGATGTTCGAGGTTTTCTAATATCAGAAAACCCATATAAATGATATATAGTGCTGTTCGATTTTTTTCAAACTTCAAACTTCAAACCTCAAACTTCAAACTTTATGAAACGGCCATTGCTTTTTCATTTTTGCCTGTACCAGGTATACAACGATTCCACTCAGCAATACAATCAAAAAACTCACCATGATCTTTAAACCAGTTGCATAAAATATGAACAGCCACATGATGATCACGAGAATGACAGGCAAAGGATACAATGGCATCTTATAAGGTAAATGTTTTTTACCGTTTCGTTTTCTGAGTAATACAATTCCTGCTGCCTGCCCGATGAATTGCACCATGATGCGCATGGCCAGGATACCGCTGATGATATCTCCCATCCTGAATAACAAACTAAAAACAAAAGCGAAACCCGCCAGTATCAACAGTGAAATGTATGGGAAGTTTTTTGTGGGGTGCAATCTTGCAAAAATTTTAAAGAAAGCGCCATCCAGTGCTGCAGCATAAGGCACGCGGCTGTAACCCAACATAACAGCAAACAAGGAGGCAAGCGCTACCCATAGTATCATAACAGTTGCAACAATAGCTGCTGTATTGCCATACAATCTTTCTATGAAAACACTTACCACAAAATTATTCTGCCCCGTATCCTGCCAGGCTTTTACTTCCTGCCAGGGGATCACACTACCGATACTCATATTCATGGCCATGTATAAAATGGCAATGCCTAATACAGAAATGAACATACTGCGTGGTATGATCTTCCCCGGATCTTTTATCTCGGATCCAAGGTGACAAACATTGTAATAACCCAGGTAACTGTAAATGGTTTTTACACAGGCTTGTCCGAACATAAATGAAACCAGTGTTTCCCAACTGAATGCCGAAGGCAATTCACGCAAAGGCTGCAGAAAATTCCCATGGCTGATACCGCCAAAGATGATCCAGCCAAGTGTGGCAATAACACCCGCCCATAACAACACACCGATCTTACCAATGCTGTCTATTTTACGATATAATAAAAATGTAATGAAAATGATCACTGCCCCAGAGATCAGCTTTTGCTGCCAGGGCTCTAACGGAACGAGATAAACGAAGTAAGAAGAAAACCCAATAGCGGCAGAAGCAGCAACCAATGGTGCCTGTATGATGGTTTGCCAGACATATAAAAAACTCATCATTTTACCTGCACCGTTCTTTCCATACGCTTCCTTTAAGAAATTATAACTGCCGCCGGCCATGGGATACGCAGCTCCCAGTTCACTCCAGATCATTGCATCCACGAATGACAAGATAGCCCCTGCGATCCATGCATATAAATACATACCGCCGATCAGCCCCATCACAATTGGTAAAGTAACGAACGGTCCTATACCAACCATATCGATCATATTCAATACAGTAGATTGGAAAAGCCCCAGCCTACGGTGCAGGGAAGTAGCAGTAGATGACATGGGTTGAAGATACGAAGGATGATGGATACTGGATGCTGCCCGCCCGGCTGAACGCCGTTCGGACGGGGATGCTGGATTCTGGATCACTACTGTCCGGTTAAAATAAAAAACTGGCAAAGAGTTACCGTCAGTAAAGAGTTTGTTAATAGATATTGTTTGTTTTTA
>JAYSWW010000007.1:0-2448 GCA_043717805.1 Ferruginibacter sp. | reverse complement strand
GGTATGATTTTTAAAATCCATCTCTCTATTTTATTCCCTAAAATTAAGAGGTTCTAATGATTATCAGTAATCCAATATCGGTAATCAAGCAATTAATGCCTTTCATCAAATATCCAATGATCAGGTAAATAATAATTGTTAGATTTATTGTAAGTAAAAAAACAAACCATGTTTATAAACACACTTAAAATAATTTTCACTTTTATCACAATCCATTTTTCCATTTTCAATACTTCTGCACAACCCCTGGGTAAAAAAATAACCTATACCCATGCAGATACATTGCGTGGGAGCATTGGACCCGGAAGAATGTTTTGGAATGTATTGCATTATGAAATAACTGTTAAGCCTGATTATACAAACAAAACCATTGAAGGAAAGAATACCATTACCTATCTCGACAGCGGTGTATCAACCATGCAGCTTGACCTGCAGGAACCAATGCAAATTGACAGCATCATTCAAAGCGGCCGGAAATACAATTATACAAGGGAAGGCAATGTTTATTGGGTTCATTTAACTGAAAAAACAACAAGGCACGAAGCCAGAAAAACAAGCATGACCGTTTACTTTCATGGCAAACCAAGAGAAGCAGTGCGGCCGCCATGGGATGGTGGTTGGATATGGAAAAAAGATCAAAACAACAACCCCTGGATGAGTGTTGCCTGCCAGGGCCTGGGAGCCAGCGCCTGGTATCCCTGTAAAGATGTGCAAAGCGATGAACCCGACAACGGAGCCATACTTCATATAATCGTTCCCGATAGTTTGATGGCCGTGGGTAACGGAAGATTAAATGAACAACATACTCTACCCGGCAGTAATACCATGTATAGTTGGGAAGTAAAGAGCCCAATCAACAATTATTGCATCATCCCGTACATTGGAAAATATGTTCATTTTTCAGAAATATATAAAGGCAAAAAAGGCAACCTGGATATGGATTACTGGGTACTGGATTACAACCTTGAAAAAGCAAAAAAACAATTTACAGATGCTCCCCGTATGATGAAGGCTTTTGAATACTGGTTTGGCCCTTTCCCTTTTTACGAAGACGGATATAAATTGGTAGAATCACCGCACCTCGGAATGGAACATCAAAGTGCCACTGCTTATGGAAACGGTTACCAGAATGGTTATCATGGCATTGATCTTTCCGGAAGCGGCTGGGGTATGAAATGGGATTTTATCATTGTTCATGAAAGCGGGCATGAATGGTTTGCCAATAATATCACAACGAACGACCTGGCAGATATGTGGGTTCATGAAGGATTTACAAATTACAGCGAAACCCTTTTCACTGATTACTATTATGGTACAAAAGCAGGCAATGAATATGTTACCGGAACCAGGAAAAATATCAGAAACGACATTCCGATCATAGGCATTTATGGTGTTAACCAGGAAGGAAGCGGTGATATGTATTATAAAGCAGGGAACATGTTGCATACGATTCGCCAGGTGATCAATTCAGATAAAAAATTCAGGAAGATATTAACCGGCTTGAATAAAACATATTATCAGCAAACAGTGACTTCTTCGCAGGTTGAAAATTATATCAGTGAACAGGCCGGTTTTGATTTCTCCAAAATATTTAACCAATACCTCAGAACCATAAAAGTTCCTGTAATGGAATATAAGATTGAGAATAAAACTGTGTCGTATAGATGGGCCGGGGCTGTTGATCAGTTTAATTTACCTGTAAAAGTTTCTTTAGGGAAAAAAGAACAATGGATAAAACCAACTGCTGAATGGCAAACCATAGCACCGGGAAAATGGTTTGATGGCAATACATTTATTGTAAATAAGAATTTTTATATCCTTGTAAATAAAATAAGCTGAAAACCTACCCGGGACTGATCAGCGGCAAATGGCCATTGTATCATTGTCAATAACCCTTCCCCCGGCAATAAAACGACTGGCATAGTAGTGGTCTGACAGTTTGCTGACCGTGACACCATTGTTGGTGCTGGCATGAACAAAATAACCATCGCCCAGGTATACACCTACATGGCTTACACCTCCTCTTGTATTGAAAAAAATAAGGTCGCCTTCAAGCATTTCTTCTTTTGTTAACTTTTCACTTTGGTTGTATTGCTCCCTGGCAGTACGTGGAAGTTTAATTGCAAAAACAGTTCCGATCAACAAACCTGTAAAAGCACTGCAGTCGATCCCGCTTTTTGAACTGCCGCCATAACGATAGCGGGTTTCTTTCCAATCTTCAATAAAGCTATACAGGGATACATTCTTTACATCCTCAACGTTGCGGTTGAGCAACTGGGCATATTTAAACTGTAAAGATGTAATTTTTTCTATCGGGGATGAATTGTCTTCCAGCAATTCTGTTTTCCTTGTCACCGGCTTTTCCCTTACAGGAATATTAGTTACCGGCTGAACACTTGAATCCTGGTCAGCTTTGATCTCTATTCCTTCAATGAACTTAATTGATCT
>JAYSWW010000060.1:0-2225 GCA_043717805.1 Ferruginibacter sp. | reverse complement strand
ATGTGTGATGTGTGATGTGTGATGTGTGATGTGTGATGTGTGATGTGTGATGTGTGATGTGTGATGTGTGATGTGTGATGTGTGATGTGTGATAAATAATTATTAACTTCCAAAGATATTAATTTATTATTTTTTATATTTTCTAAAAGAATTTTATTGCGAAAGGTTGTAAAAATCTGCTGAGGAATCAATAACAGACATCATGCTATCAGATTCAGGTTTTGATTCAGTGATCGTCCACATCAATGCTGGTTTCCATTTCCCATTTATCCTGTTTATTTTGTAAACTTTTGTAACAGCGATTCCTGTAGCAGAATTCTCTTCTTTGATGATGATCTCTTTGCTGCCATCCTGAACATCGAATGATACAGGTATAACTGCATTTTCCGTTCTGATCTCATCAGTTAAAACAACTTCGTTTTGGGTTGATTTGAATGATGCAGGTCTTGATATTTCCGGAAATAATTTTTCAGTTGAATGTTTATTATTTTTTTCGTTAGACTTATAATCATTTTTACTCAAAGGCAACATACTCACAGGGAAGGGATGAATAATTTCATTGAAAGCTTTATTGACAGCTTTAAATTTTTGAATAGGATTTGCTGAGCTGTTGTTGTTTTCTTTAATAAAATTCACTAAAAAAATACTGGTTACAAACATTGCAATAACCGGTACAACAGCAAGGGAATTGTAATTTTTTTTATAGAACCAGAGATTTTTTTGTTCTGTAAAAAAGCGGATCCTTTTTGTAAGCTGGTTATTAGAAATAGCTGCAGAAAGGTAAAATGGGGCAGGCATTATTTTAAACCTGGCTGTTTTTAAAAGTGTTTCAGCGTAATCCAATGAAGGGTAATTGAACTGTAAAACCTGTGAATCGCAATTCTTTTCTCTTTCCAGTTTTATTTTAGCTGTAATGATCTTTATGAACGGGTTAAAGAAAAACAATGTGTCACAAACGATCAGCATCCAGTTTAAAAAATAGTCATGGTTTTTAATGTGTGTAAGCTCGTGTATGATCAATGATTCTGTTTCAGTTATTGATAAATTGTTTACCAATGCAACAGGTAACAAAATCACCGGTTTAAAAAAACCAAATGTAAGCGGGGTATTGATGGCATTGCTGTACCACAAGTTTACTTTTCTATGTATACCAAATTCATTGACTTTTATTGATGTAAATAATTTGAGGTCAATGCATGGCTTTATCCATCCGGTATTCCTGTTAACCTTAAACTGCAGCCAGTTCCGGGTCAGTTGAGCAGTTTTAACAACAATGATAAAAATATATGCCAGCACAAACCAGGAGGCAAAACTTTCTATGAAGGATGGGAGAATAACCAATTCGGGTATGTTGAAATTTATACTTTCAAGATATGAAATTACAGTTCCGGAATAATAAATAAAAAAAGTACTGATCGACAGGAAAAACTGGGAAGCCAATACTATAAAAAGGATATTTCTTTTGTGTACGGGGTTGCTTCTGTTAAAGATCAATGCTTTAATGGAATATATACAAAGTAACAATGCAGCCTGCCAGAAGCTGTGAATTAAACTTAACAAAAGGCTGTATGAAAAATGTTCCATTAACCCGGTTGTTTTTTATTTCTGTTTTAATTCAATGATCAATTGCTGTATTTTATCCAGTTCAGCATTGGTTGTATTTGAATTACCAAGTGCCTGCATAACCAACTCTGCAGAAGATCCTGAAAACAATCCATCAATCATCCTGTTTAAAAATTGTTTTTGTGTTTTTTCCCTGGTCACAGCCGGAGCATAAACATGTGTTTTGCTGCTATCGTCCCTGGTTACTAATTTTTTCTCAAACATGATCTGCATAAGTTTGAGTGTAGTAGTATAACCTGCATCTTTGGTTTTACTCAGTTCTTCATGAACAGTTCTTACAGAGGCATTCTTTCTGTCCCACAATACAGCCAATATCTCCAATTCACTTTCTGTAGGCTTCGAGATCTTAGTTTTTATCATACTTACGATTTGTTTCGTAAAGCAATGTATGAAAATTTTCGTAATAACAAAAGCCGGTCATCATTTTTTTAAAAAAATTACCTGACAAGCAGGAAACTGCCTTTTTTATTAAGCGTTTCACCTGCCTCACAAATGGCTTCTATTGAGTATATAAAACTGGCAGTATTCTGAGGGGTGCCTTTGATTCTTCCATCCCAACCTGCTGATTTGATATTTGGCACAAAATCCTTTGCCTCAAAAAC
>JAYSWW010000059.1:0-2227 GCA_043717805.1 Ferruginibacter sp. | reverse complement strand
TACGCAAGGCATTAAATTTAAATAAGGATAATTTTTATTTGCTTGGTCACTCTTGGGGAGGAATTCTTGCTATGCAATATACTTTGAAATACCAAAGCAATTTAAAAGGCTTAATTATTTCTAACATGATGGCTAGTTGCCCGGAATACGGAAAATACGCTGAGAATGTTTTAGCCAAGCAGATGAATCCACAAGTTTTAGATACGATCAGAAAACTGGAAGCAAAAGGAGATTTTTCGAATCCAAAATACATGGAATTGCTGATGCCGAATTTTTATGCAAAACACATTTGCAGGATAGCGTTGGATCAATGGCCCGAACCTGTTAATCGTTCTTTTGCGAAAATGAATCAGTCGTTGTACGTTACAATGCAGGGCCCCAGTGAATTCGGTATTGGCGGTAACCTGGCAACATGGGATGTAAAAGCTGAACTTCCGAAAATAAAAACTCCTACTTTAACCATTGGTGGCAGGTTTGATACGATGGACCCTGAACACATGAAATGGATGAGTACTCAGGTTCAGCATGGAAGGTTCTTACTTTGCCCTGAAGGAAGCCATATGGATATGTATGATGACCAGCAGCATTATTTTCCGGGGTTGATACAGTTTATTAAAGATGTGGATGGAGGACGCTTGTGATATATGATGTATGATGTGAGATGTATGATGTTGGGGGATTTCATAATTTGCCGATCATACGTTACAGATCATACATCATAAATCATACATCATACATCATACATCATAAATCTTTTATCATATATTACAGATCATTTATTAAACATCATTTATTCGCGGATCAATTATTTTATATAAAATGTCTGCAGCCATATTGATCAAAATAAAAATGCATGCACTTAATAAAACTGCACCCATCACTACGGGATAATCTAATTTTTCCAATGCATCAACAGTAACTTTTCCAATTCCTTTCCATCCGAATATGTATTCAATAAAAAAAGCGCCGGCAAGTAATTCTGCAAACCACCCGGTAATGGCTGTTATAACCGGGTTCAATGCATTGCGCAAAGCATGTTTAAATATGACTGTGCTTTTGTTCAATCCTTTTGCATATGCAGTTCGGATATAATCCTGGTTCAGTACATCCAGCATTGCACTTCTGGTAAGTTGGGTAATAATCGCCAATGGACGTATACCCAATGTAAACGCAGGCAGGACCAGGTTTTTCAGGTTCAGGTATTTTTCACCTGTAACTTCATCAATATCAAAAAGGCTGCCGGTAAGATTCAAACCTGTATATGGATGCCATACAATTCCAAAAACATAAGCAATGATAATGGCCATAAAAAAGGAGGGTGCAGATATTCCTGCAATGCTGCTGAAGATTGCTGTTTGGTCGATCCAACTGTCTTTTTTAACTGCAGCCATTACACCCAATAATATTCCTGTGATACATGCAAAAAGCATTGCTGTCAATGCCAGCACCAGTGTGCCCGGTAAAGCATCCATCAACACATTGCTCACCTCTTTTTTGGTTTGGTAACTGCGGCCGAGGTATGGATATTTTATGACAAATTTTATTTTATTGCCGATAAAAATTCCTTTTAATTTTTTTTGTTCTATATCTTCTTTGTTGTAAAAACTCAATGGAGAAACATCATTTAAATAAAGTGCAAATTGTTTCCAGGCCGGCTGATCCAGGTGAAGTTCGTTGCGGATATTATTCATTGTTTTTTTATCGCCCGATTGACCAACTATGAGCCGGGTAGGATCACCAAATCCCTGGAACATAACAAATACAAGTATCTCCACTCCAATGAGTACTAAAATTGCGTAGCATATTTTTTTAAAAATATAACTCATACATAAATATTCATTGAAGCCCAAATGAAACCCAACTAGTCCCCTACTTCACCTCATCAAAATCTGCTCCTGCCCATTTACCCTGAACTACCGGCCCTTTCATACTGAATAAAGCCGGGTTAACCCTGGCAGCCGTCTTAATGGCTGTGGCATCACAGGTTAAGATATTATCAACTGTAATGGTATTCTTTGCCAAAAACATTTCTACGGGATCTCTTTCCGCTGTTACAACAAATATTTTCTTTGATTGTGCTTTTGCGTTGCTGCTGATCCTTTTTAATTCTGAAATCCAGTTGCCTTTATATTCCGGTAATTCTTTTATAAAGACAAGGAAATATTCTCCGGGATCATTCAATATATTTTCTGTCTGATCATTGCCATTTGCATCGGTTAAAGAAAAG
>JAYSWW010000058.1:0-5711 GCA_043717805.1 Ferruginibacter sp. | reverse complement strand
ATTACAAAGCCATGCCAGTGCTCCAGGTAGATGATTTTGGGATCGTTCATACAGACGATACACTTTATGCACAAAACTTGTTTGTAAGATTCATAGGTGTGGGTGATAACAGGAAAATAAAAGTAGGCACAAAGGTTAGCGATAAAATGATCGACTTTGTAACTGTGAAGGCTTATATATTCCCATATATTAACCTTGTTTGGCTTGGATTGATCATTATGGCCACCGGGCTTATCATGAGTATGATTAAAAGAGCGGGATTTTCTTCAATGCAGTCCGGGTTGATATTATTCTTACTAATATCCGCTTTGTTTTACATGTTCCTGTTGGCAAATTAACCACCGGATTTATACAACAAATTCAATTTTTTGAATAACAGCAGGTCAAAAAAATGAATCGATAGGCTGTTTCATTGAAGTGAATTCTCAAAATCTAAGATTAATATAATTGATACCTGCAATGTAACTTCTTTGCTGATTTTTCGTCTTAATGTTGATTCTTTGCTGATTTTCCATATAAAAGGCCGAAAAGCAGCGTTAATTGGTATCTGAACGGTCTGGTTAGTAATGGGATTTATTTCATAATTTAAGGTTACTTTAAGTATTTGCCAGTATTAATTCTTGAAATGTATTTTTAAATTTACAGAACTGATCTTTAGATTAAATATTATAAAGTTGAAATATTTCGTTTCCTTCTTTGTTGTTTTTCTTTCGGTAAACCTGCAATTGTCTGCACAGGTACAATATGGGGTAAATGACAGCATTGTACACGAAGCCATTGTTTACAATGGCGATACCATCGAATTAAAAACACTTGCCAATCTTTTTTTTCATGCTCAAATGACAGCGGCCCAGCGGGAGAATGCCGCAAAATACAACCGCCTTCGCAATGCGGTTTATGTTACTTATCCTTATGCACGAAGGGCTGGTATGGTTATGAATGAAATGAATGAAAAACTTTCCGGTATCAACGACAAATCTGAAAGAAAGAAATACATCAAATCCAAAGAGTCGGTTTTGCGAAAAGAATTTACAGAACCCCTTACAAATCTTTCCGTTTACCAAGGAAAGGTATTAATGAAACTGATTAACAGGGAAACTGGGAATAATTGTTATGAAATCATAAAAGAATACAAAGGCGGCCTTACCGCCCGATTTTATCAAACCGTTGCATTTTTCTTTAACAGTAATTTAAAGCAGCCTTACAACGCAGAAACTGATGATGCGGTTGTTGAAAAATTAGTTATGGAAGTACAGCGGATGTACGGCTACAAAGACATTCGCAAGGTTGAAGTCATGTAACAGTAAATCTCTCCGGCCATCTTATCCACAAATATTGTTTTTCGTGTATAGTTTCAGGGCTTAATACTGCCTTAATATGCCTTTTATGCATTAACTTGCAACATAAATTTTCCATTCTTGTATGAAGTTAGATGTACTCGCCTTTGGCGTTCATCCCGATGATGTAGAATTAAGCTGTTCAGGTACATTGATGGTTGAAAAAAACTATGGAAAAAAAACAGGGATCGTAGATCTTACCGAAGGGGAACTTGGCACACGTGGTTCTTCTGCAATAAGATACCAGGAAGCAGCTGCGGCAGCTATGATTCTTGGGGTTGATATCAGGGAAAACCTGCAGATTGCAGATGGGTTTTTTAAAAATGATGAGGCGCATCAGCGTAAAGTGATCAGGATCATTCGGAAATATAAACCGGAAATTGTAATTTGTAATGCACCGGAAGACAGGCACCCCGATCATGGCAGAAGTGCACAGTTGGTTTCAGATGCTTCTTTTTTATCCGGGTTGTCAAAAATTGAAACATCAGATAATGGGATTATACAGGAAGCATGGCGTCCAAAGTATGTATTGCATTATATACAGGACAGGTATTTAAAACCGGATTTTGTTGTAGACATAACAGCATTTTTTGAACAGAAATTAGAAGCGATCAAAGCATACAAGACCCAGTTCTACAATCCCGACCTTTCAGAACCTGAAACTTATATTTCAACACCGGATTTTTTAGAAAGCGTGATTTACCGGTACAAAATGTTTGGCAAAATGATCGGTGTGAAATATGCAGAAGGATTTATTACAAATAAAACAATTGGCATCAGGAATTTCGATGCCTTAATAAAAGAAAATACTTAAATACAATATCATGGCTACGCCTAAATTTTTAAATGTCCAGGGATCCACTTTTCACCAGGAACTCAAAAGAAGAGTAAACAATTATTTTGCAGAATCCAATAAACCACCCACGGGTAATTTTGGATTGTATTTCAAAGCAATCTTATTCTGGACATGTTATGTTGCACTATATGTGCACGTGGTTTTTTATACGCCTCCTTACTGGATCGCCATACTTGAATGCCTTCTCATGGGTGGCCTTACTGCCGCAATTGGCTTTAATGTGATGCACGATGGCGGTCACGGAAGTTTCAGTAACAGTAAATTCTGGAATAAGATCGCCGGGTTTTCTGTAAATGCGTTGGGTGCCAGTGGCATCATGTGGAATAACAAACACAATATCATTCACCATACTTATACAAATATCGACGGAGTAGATGATGATATCGAGATCAAACCATTATTGAGGATGTGTTCTACACAAAAAAAGTATTTCATCCACAGGTTCCAGCATATTTATGTTTGGTTCTTATATACTTTGTTGCTGCTCGTTTGGGTTTTTGAATCCGACTACAGGAAATATTTTAAACAAAAAGTAGGCCCGGTTCCCATTAAAAAAATGAGCCTGTTTGAGCATTTTGCTTTCTGGATCGCCAAGATCGGGTATTATTTTATGATGATCGCATTGCCGATCTACATGGTTGGATTTTTACCATGGTTGGTAGGATTCCTTGTTTTATCCATGTTTGCCGGGTTTGTATTGAGCATAGTATTTCAACTGGCACACACAGTAGAAGAAACTGCCTTCCCCGTACCCGAAGCCGATTCAAATAAAATTGAGAACGAATGGGCCATTCACCAGATTGAAACCACTGCAAATTTCGCAACTAAGAACAGGTTAATATCCTGGCTGGTTGGAGGTTTGAATTTCCAGATAGAACATCACCTGTTTCCTAAAATTTCACATGTTCACTATCCTGCTATCAGTAAGATCATAAAGAATACCTGCGAAGAATTCAATGTAAAATATATTGAATATAAGAGAATGAGAGATGCTGTTATTTCGCATACTTTGTATCTAAAGAAAATGGGAAGGGCTTAAAAAACATCGTTTAAGGTTAAAAGATTTAAAGTTTAAAGGTTTGCTGATCAGCAAGCCTTTTTTAAATAGTTTTTAACGGCCAGAGAGGCTCTGCTCCTTATGCCACTTACTATTCCCCTGTTACTACGTAAATTTGCATTTTAATAAAGTATATGAGTGAAGAAAAGAGTTTAAATTTCTTAGAAGAAATCATTGAAGCAGACCTGGAATCGGGTAAATACAAAACCATTGTCACCCGTTTTCCACCTGAACCCAATGGATACCTGCACATGGGGCATGCCACCAGTATCTGCCTCAATTTTGGCCTTACCAAAAAATACCCGGGTTATACAAACCTTCGTTTTGATGACACCAATCCTGTTACCGAAGAAACCGAATATGTAGACAGCATAAGGGAAGACATCAAATGGCTGGGATTTGAATGGAAGAATGAACATTATGCATCTGATTATTTTGACACTTTATATGAATATGCGGTTAAATTGATTAATAAAGGACTGGCCTATGTAGATGATTCCAGCTCTGAAGAAATTGCAACGTTGAAAGGCACCCCAACAGAACCGGGAAGGGACAGCCCTTACCGCAATCGCAGTATTGAAGAAAACCTTGAACTTTTTGCCAGGATGAAGAACGGGGATTTTGCCGATGGCAGCAAAACCCTTCGTGCTAAAATTGATATGGCCAGCAACAACATGCTCATGCGTGATCCATTGATCTACCGCATCAAACATGCCCATCATCACCGTACAGGCGATCGTTGGTGCATATACCCAATGTACGATTTTGCCCATGGTCAGAGTGATTCCATTGAAAACATCACCCACTCTATCTGTACCCTGGAATTTGTTCCGCACAGGGAATTGTACGACTGGTTTATTGAAAAACTTGAAATATACCCTTCCCATCAATACGAGTTTGCCCGCAGGAACCTGAGTTACACGGTTATGAGCAAACGTAAACTATTGCAATTGGTAAATGACAAACATGTTGATGGATGGGATGACCCGAGGATGCCAACCATCAGTGGAATGAGGCGAAGGGGATTCACGCCGGCGAGTATACGCAATTTTTGCGATAAGATCGGGATCGCCAAAAGGGAAAATGTTGCCGACCTGAGCTTACTGGAATTTTGTGTACGGGAAGACCTCAACCAGGTGGCTTTGAGAAGAATGGTTGTATTTGATCCTGTAAAAATTGTTATCACAAATTATCCTGCAGGCGAAACAGAACTTTTTAAGATCGGCGAAAACATTGATGAGGACAATCAAACTTACAGGGATGTTCCTTTCAGCAGGGAATTGCAGATAGAAAGAAATGATTTCATGGAGATACCTCCCAAAAAATATTTCAGGCTTTATCCGGGGGGCATTGTACGCCTGAAAGGAGCTTGTATCATCAAATGCGACTCGGTATTGAAAGATGATTCCGGAACAGTTACAGAAATTAATTGTACATATTTCCCGGAAAGTAAAAGTGGCCATGATACATCCGGGCTTAACCCCAAAGGAACCATCCATTGGGTAAATGCGGCAAACGCAGTCAGTGTAGAGGTAAAAGAATATGACAGGCTTTTTAAAGTTGAAAATCCATCCAGTGAAGAGGGTGATTTTAAAGATTACATCAATCCCGATTCTTTAAATATAATTACAGGTTATGCCGAGCCGTGCATTGTAGATGCAAAACCCGAAGACAGGTTCCAGTTCTTACGAAAGGGATATTATTGCCTCGATAAAGAAAGTACAGCAGGTAAACTGGTCTTCAATCGTACGGTTACACTCAAAGATGCATGGACGAAAACAGTTCATGGATGATAATTTGCAGTTAGAAGTTTTAAGCGTTTACCTGATTTCATTCAGCACATTATTTGAAAATGCCGGTAAAATTTAAACTTTCAGTTTTGGAAATAAAGCAGAAAGCATAATAACAATTGACAATACAACGATCATGTAAATGCCGGCAAGTTTTTCTACTTCGCCTTCAAACAACGCACTGGTGAAAATAATATAAGTCCTGATGCAATAGGCAAATAACAATGCAGACAGAAAAAGATTCGCTCTTTTCGCCAGCCTTTTTGGGGTTAACATCAATAATAAAATAACGGACGTAAATATAACAATGGGAATGCCTGCCTTTCCGTAATAATTTCCTGTTGTAAACTTAATTACATGGAAACCTGTAAAAGTTTCATTGATATTGTTATAATGGGTCCAGGGCATAAAACAGGTTGCGATCAATGAAACGCAAGCAAGGATTCCCATCCAATGCATAATTTTTGTCAGCATGATATATTACTAAAATCGCCCCGGTTTTTTACCGGGGCGATCTGTTTGAGGTCCCTAGCGGATTCGAACCGCTGTAGAAGCTTTTGCAGAGCTTTGCCTAGCCACTCGGCCACAGGACCATTCTTATTTCCGATTTCAGATTGTAATTTTTAGTCCCGATATTTATCGGGATAAACCTGAACGGTTGCAAATATAGG
>JAYSWW010000057.1:0-35827 GCA_043717805.1 Ferruginibacter sp. | reverse complement strand
TGCACTGTAGAAGGAACAGCCACTTTATCCCTGCCGCTTTGCATGAATTGCAACAATGCCATTTGAGCAGTTGCATCCTGCATGGCCACACGGTCGGGTGCAAAATCTACATAATCTTTTCCTCTCTTGAAGGCTGTGGTTGCAGCGCCGTTCCACAGATGGGCATATAATATTTTTTCTGTAAGTGTCAGGGGTTTTCCGGTTGCTTTACGGGCAGCTTCTACACGGCTGCTGAAATTGCTGTAAAGCTTCTTGATCATTTCAATGTCGAATGCCATAAATTAATTTGAAAACCTGTCTGCCGACAGGCGGGTTTGAAAATGTATCAATTTGAAAATGAAAAGCGACCTAAATGAGCTGTAAAATTGATCAACTCATTTTAAAAATCTCAAAATCTTCAAATTGCTGGGCAAATTTACTGAAACTATGGGATTATTTAAATGCTTGTTTTTAGGAATATTTCTGATTAATTTTGCAGCATGAACAGTTTTAAACATTTTATCGAATGGCATGTCTTCGGTGTATGCACTGCCATCGGGGAAAAGTTGGGAATAGCCACTTCTGTTATACGTAAATATTTTATTTATATCTCATTTCTTACAATGGGTTCTCCCATCATCATTTATTTGTTTGTGGCATTCTGGATGAATGTCAAGCGGTATATTTTTAATGCAAAAAGGAATCCGCTGAGGTATTAATTTTCCCCTCCGCCCCCTGAAGGGGGAACCAATGAATATCGAACAAGGAACAAGGAATGTTGAATGATGAAGTGAAACGCCCCGTCTCGTTCCAGGTTCTGGATTAAACTTCCTTGTTGGAAATTCCTTGTTCCTTGTTCAATATTATTTAATTAAATGGTCAAAAAGATACCATCTTTTTGCTCATTCATGCACGACCGTACAAGAGGGCGATGCAACAATGTTGAGTATTGATAAAATGGTTGGACAAAAAATTAAACCACTGCAGCCCTAAGTTTCACCAATTTTTCCAACAATGGTTCCAGCAGATCCAGCTGCAACATATTGGCACCGTCACTTTTGGCAACAGCGGGATTGGGATGTGTTTCAATGAACAATCCATCAGCGCCGGTTGCAATGGCTGCTTTGGCAATGGTTTCAATTAATTCCGGACTGCCACCGGTAACACCGCCTGTTTGATTGGGTTGCTGCAATGAGTGTGTACAATCCATGATAACGGGAACGTTGATCTCTTTCATCCAGGTGATATTTCTGTAATCAACTACCAGGTCCTGGTAACCGAATGTATTTCCCCTTTCTATCAGGCCAACTTTATCATTGCCGGCATTTTTTATTTTTTCCACTGCAAATTTCATGGAAGGCCCGCTGAGGAATTGCCCCTTTTTTACATTCACGATTTTTCCTGTTTCTGCAGCAGCAATCAAAAGATCTGTCTGGCGGCAGAGAAAAGCAGGTATCTGTAAAATGTCTACATATTTGGCTGCCATGGCGGCTTCAGTAGCTGTATGTATATCGGTAGTTGTTGGCAGAGATTGTTTTTCACCCAGTTTCTGTATCAATTGCATAGCAGTTTCATCACCAATACCTGTAAATGAATTGCCGCTGGTACGGTTTGCTTTTTTATAGGATGCCTTGAAAATATATGGGATGCCCAGTCTTTTACAAACGGCGGCAACTTTTTCAGCCACTTCATTGATCAGTGCTTCGCTTTCCACAACACATGGCCCCGCAATTAAAAAGAAATTATTGGGATCGTATTGTTGTTTGCTGAACAGGGATTGTAAATATTTTTCCATGCTGCAAAATTACTGATATCTGGTAGTTTTTGGAAATGCGAGTTTATAACACGAATTATAAAACACGAACCACACGAATAATACTACTGTAATATCAAATTCGTGAAATTCGTGCATGAAATTCGTGTTGTTATCTAGAATCAATTACTAATAAAATAAACTCTCCTGATCTTATTATTCTCAATGTGATAAATAGCAGTGGCTTCAATAGCCTTGTTTCCAAAACCAGTTACGATTTCTTTATCAATGATCGCATTGCCTTGTATGATGCGTTCCTTTATTTCACAATGCAGTCCGGGCACATTTTTGAAGAATGCATAATCCTTCCTCATTTGATCTTTTCCTTTTGCTGTGAGTGTGTTGGGAAAGGCATACAACTCAACATCTTCAGCATAAGGCTCCAGGAAAGCTTCCAGGTCCTGGGCGTTGTATGCATTCAATTGCCTTTGCACCAGCGCCAGTGCGGTTTCTTTTATCAGTGTGTCGGGGCGAATAACAAAACCTTTATTTATTACAAGGTTTACCTGTTGCAGGTTTTCCAATTCATCTACCGGGTTGGCATTCAGTAAAATCATGTTAGCTTTTTTACCAACTGCAATACTTCCGCTTTCTTTATCTTTTCCTAAAATATAGGTTGGGTTTATTGTAGCTGATTGTAATACTTGCCAGTTACTGATACCGCTTGTTTTCATCTTTTTTAATTCATTTAAAAAAGAAGTGCCATGTAGTGTGCCAATATTACCTGCATCCGTTCCCGCGGCAATGCGGATACCGGCATCAATCATTTTTTTCAAGTTTACGAGACAAATTGAATCCAATGTTGCAGCAGCAGCTTTCTTATTCCTGACAGATTTTTTATAGGCTTCTACCAGCGCTGATTCAGGCACATGCTTTATGTCATAAAGGGAACCTAATTGTTGCGGGTTTGCCCAGCGCAATTCATTCGTTGAGAAATCAAGCTCCTGTGCAAACGTTTTATTATACCCGCTATATACAGTGAGTGTCGGGCTAAGGATAACATTTTTACTTTTTAAAAGTTTCAGGAATTCATCAGAAACAACTTCATCATCTACGCTGTGCACTAAGTAGTCGCAACCCGCTTCCACAGCAAGTTGTGCTGTTATTCTTTCGGTAGCATGAACGGCAACTTTGAGGTTATTCTTGTGCGCTTCTTCAATGATTGCTTTTGCGGTGGGTAAGAATTTTCTGGCTGCTTCTTCTTTGGCATTTTTGTCTTTTCCCAGTACGATGTACCATATCTTAATAAAATCAGGATGATAGGGCAGTTCCTGCTGTACCATTTTTCTTCCTTCTTCTTCTGTTGATACAAGGCTGAAAGGTTCATCAGCCCCCAGTTTTTTAAAAGCATCGGGTTCATAGGAAGTTAATAAAGGCCCGGTCATAAAAACCGATGCTGTATAATTTTTGTTTTTGAAGGTATCACGCAGTTGTAAAAAATTCGGAGTGGAACCGACATCGATAACTGTGGTGATCCCATTTTGCAAATAACGCCGCAATGCATCTTCCATATTCATATGTCCCCACTCAATATCTTTTTCATAGGGCATGTACTTGCGCAAGTTGATCGCATCGGGCCTGGTGTACAAACCACCGCTTTGTGAAAAATGTACATGTGCATCTGTCATTCCGGGCATTAGGAATTTTCCTGTGCCATCAATGATCGTTGCATCAGTTGGCAATGCAGTTTTTTTTATACTGATTGATTCTATAGAATTACCATTAATTACTACCGTTGCATTGGGCACCAGTTTTTGTTTTTCTACATCAATAACTGTTACGTTACTAATAAATATTTTCTGTGCCCAACAGGACAAGGATAGTAGGCTGAATAAAATGCAGGCAAAGCGTTTCATAAAAATATTTTTACGTTCTAATATAGTGATTATTTTACCTGCGGAGAATAAATAAAGTTATTCGCCACGCCACTTACAACGGCGTTAATATACGCAGAAACGCTTCTATTTCCTTCTTAAAAGATCTACAGAAGTTCTCATTTGATAGGTTTAAACAGATCAACTGCTCATTTTAATTTTTATTTTCCAACGCATCCAGCCGTTTTAATAAGGTATCGTATTGTTGTTGCTGTAGTTCAACTTTATTTTGGAGCTGATCAATGGTCTTTTTTTGCCTCGTTAATTGTTCAGATAATTCCTGCACTGCTTTTACAAGTGGTACAACAAATTCAGCATATCGTAAAGTATAAAGTTCATGTTGATTATTGGGTACAGTGTATCCGCTAAAATCATAGCCCGTAGCTTTAGCGGCCTGTTCCACTTCCTGCGCCAAAAAGCCACTGTGTTTAATCTTCTCAGCATCATATTTTCCCGGGAAGTCCGTGGTTTCTTTATTGCCGGTAATGGTTCTTACGGCAATACTGCTTATGTGATAAGTTACAGGACGAAGTTTTAAAATAAAATCTAATCCTTTTACATCTTCTTCAATGGTATTTTTTATCCGTGCATCAGAATAAACTCCCCAATTTTGATGTCCGCCAATACTAACCATGCTCATATTACCTATGAGTACCTGGTTGGAGCTGCCATTTAATAGATCATTATTACCAATACCGATGGTGTTGTTAACATTAGGAGCGAAAGAGATCGTTCCGCTACCGTCTCCAATGGCAATATTGTTGCTTCCCCCAGTATTGTAGATAAGTGCTCCCGTTCCGATAGCTGTATTTTGATTCCCTAGTGTATTATTTCGCAATGCAGCCGTGCCCAATGCACTATTATTGCCACCCAATGTGTTATTTTCCAGCGCATAAGTTCCAAAAGCCTGGTTGCTTTGTCCACTTGTGTTGCTCTTAAGGGCATTATACCCGCCGGCAGTATTTTGAAGACCTGTGGTATTATACTGTAGGGCATAATTGCCAACAGCTGTGTTTTTAATTCCATTTGCTCCAGAAGTTGGTTGATTTGAAAAAAGGGCTTTATAACCAATGGCTGCATTATCGCTTTCCCAGTTAACACCGCCATTATCGAATGATTGGGTATATAAAGCGTATGTTCCAATTGCTGTATTCTGGCTTGCTGTGGTGTTGGAAATAAGTGCAAAATATCCATTTGCAATATTTCCGTTTCCGGTTATATTGGAATAAAGTGCATTAGATCCATTTGCGGTATTACCGTACCCGCTTGTATTGGAGTAAAGTGCATAAGTTCCGTTTGCAATATTTCCGGTTCCGGTTGTATTGGAATAAAGTGAAGCATATCCAATTGCGGTATTAGCGTCTCCGCTAGTATTGTAGTAAAGTGAAGCATACCCATTTGCGGTATTGTTGTTTCCGGTGCTGTTAAAACCAAGTGCAGAATATCCATTAGCGGTATTGTTAGCACCTGTTGAATTGGTTGCCAGTGCAGAAGACCCGGAAGCAGTATTAAAAGCGCCTGTTGAATTAGATTGCAGCGCATAATGCCCCACGGCTGTGTTAAAAGTTCCGCTATTATTGAAGTTAAGGGCATTGTACCCAATGGCAGTATTGGCACTTTGCCAGGCTACACCACCATTATTAAAGGATTGCCCGCCTAATTCATAATTTCCAATGGCAGTATTTTCGTTTCCTGTACTGTTGTGAGTGAGTGCTCCAAATCCAATGGCAATATTGTCATTCCCAATGTTGTTGGAATTAAGCGCATAATATCCATTGGCGGTATTCCGGATCCCGATAGTATTGGAGTAAAGTGCAACATACCCGGTGGCTGTATTGGAAAATCCTTTGGTATTTGAGTACAATGTTTTTGAACCGATAGCGGTGTTCCCGCCTCCCTCAAAAAACGCTGCATTCGCCCCTGTTCCGTTGTTAAACAAAGCACTGTCGCCGATAGCCACCATATTTGAGTTGGCAGTATTTAATTTTAAGGCATCTGTTCCGATAGCAACATTAGAATAGCCGTTTGTATTACTGTTGCCACTTCTCAATCCCCAAAATATGTTGCCATTGTTTGATAAATAACCTGCATTGCCGTTATTGATTCTAAATCTAAGGCTCGCATTATCAATTGTACCAATAAAATTTGTTGCAGGATTTGTTGCGCTGTTCCCTGTTAAGTTCCATGCATTTCCCGTTGCTGATATTTCTGACCATGCATTGCCGTTATGAAACCAAAAACTGCTGGTGGTAGTATCATACAGCATCAAACCCTTTGCCGGGTTAAAAATAGCTAGCCTTGCAATGGTAGATGTTCTTGGCACCAGTATGCCTTTGCTATTACTTTTTATATCAAGTAAAGCACTTGCATCAGGTGTGGTTGTTCCAATACCAATACTTTGCGCAGTTATTGCATTGCCGATAGCAATAAAATAAATCATCCAATGAATTTTTTTCATGACGGTAATTTTAAATAAAGGCTGTTATTTCAGTTTACCTTTTATATGTTGTATTTCTTTCAAAAGCATTACGATCTTTTTATTTAATGCCTGTTGCCCATGCACCACTTTAATCAATGGTACGATAAAATCAGCACAATGTAAACCATACAAAGCACCTGCTTCAATGGTAGCATCAATAGTGCTAAAACTATATCCTAATATAACACTTATTGCTGTAGGAGAAGGAATAAATATTAATGACCGATAATTTTCAGAAATTCATCTTTTTTCCTTCTTGAAACATCTACATATGTCCCATTTTGAAGTTCTATCTGTCCGCCATCTCCTTTGATATATCTTTTAATGTAATTTAAATTAATGAGGTGTGAATGATGTGTGCGGAAAAAAATATCTGTTGGCAGCAGTTCTTCAAATTCCTTAAGCGTTTTGGATGCAATGATCTTTGATTTATTAACGAAGAAGATATTCGTATAGTTGCTGTTGGCTTCCAGTTGGATGATGTCATTGATATCAAAAAATAACAGTCCATCCAATGTAGGTATGGCAAGTTTATTCAATTGTTTTTTGGGGTGCTGTATGTTTTGTTGAAGTATTTCGACCTGGTTTTTGGTCTCATGATTTTCTTTGCTCTGAATTTTTTCAACTGCCGTTTTTAACTCCTCAATGTCAATGGGCTTAAGTAAGTAGTCAAATGCGGCATATTTTATGGCTTTAATAGCATACTGATCATAAGCAGTGGTGAAAACGATGTGGAAATTTTTTTCCCTGATGGTATTCAGCATTTCAAAGCCATTCATTTTGGGCATTTCAATATCGAGAAAAATTAGATCCGGTTTATGTTTTTCAATTAAACCAATCGCTTCCATGCCATCTTCCGCTTCGGCTGCTATATTTACTGAAGGACAAAATTCGGTTAACTTTTGCCGTAGGGATGACCTGCTCTTTGCCTCATCTTCTATAATGATTGTTTTGATCATTTAATTTTTAATTTAACAGTTACTGTAGTGCCATTGATAATGCCATTGTCAATTTTATCTTCAATTTTTACAGAAGGATATTCTTCGTTGTTAAACAGTTTGATCCTGTCGGCACTCATTTGCACTCCATAAGATTTATGTTCCTCTATTCCGTTCTTCTTGGTGGCATGCCTGCCAATACCATTGTCGGAAATTACATATTCTACATGGTCTTCTATCCTGTTAATGTCAATTTTAAGAATGCCATTCTTGCCTGGTTTGTTCTTAAGGCCATGTTGTATGGCATTCTCAACAAATGGTTGTACAACCAAAGGCGGTACATGATAATCGCTATTCAACAGTTCATCAGAAACAATTAATTGGGTGCTGTATTTATCTTCGTTTCGTAATTGCTCCAGGTCCAGATACAACTTGATCGTTTCAATATCTTTAGAAAATGAAACAGTATTTTCTTTTGAACCTTCCAGCACATTCCGCATCAGTTTCGCAAACTTATTCAGGTAGGTTGTAGCATTATATTTTTCATTGTTTTGTATAAGCCCATCAATACTGCTGATACAATTGAAAATAAAATGAGGGTTGAGTTGTGCCCGCAAGGCTTGTAACTCCAGTTCTACCTTTTCTTTATTAAATCCTTCAGCCGCCAGCCTGTTTAATTTCTTCTGATAACGGAAATTAAGGAATACAAAAAAAGAAAGCAATGCCAACATGGCAAGGCCAACCCAATAAAAATATCTTTGCTTTTTTTGATCACCGAGTTTTGCCTCTGTAATAAATTGCTTTTGCTTTAATGATTCTTCTTTTTTATCAAATTCATATTGCATTTTATAACCTTCAGTTTTTCTTACGCTTTCATCGTTAATAATAGAGTCGCGATACAGAATATATCTTTTATAATGCTCAAGGGCCTTGCCGGGATTTCCTGTAATTTCATCCAACTTTGAAAGAGATAGATAGCTGTCTCGCTGCAATGTCTTAATATTTCTATCAGATGCCATGACCAGGGCCTGTTCTAACCAGTTCCGGGCTTGTATATACTCATGCAACTTGACGCTGATATTTCCCAGCTGGATATGCAATTGGGTGATATCATTTTCAAATGGTAATTTCCCATACCCTTTCTCAACGTTTAATTTTATAGACTGCTGATAATAATTTCTGGCCAAAGAATAATCAGCCTTTGCTTTTTCAATGTCTCCAGCTGCCATGGCTGAATCTCCAAATAACTCATATACTTTGCCAATACCAGTATTATTGAAAGACTTATTACCGAGATATCCCATGGAAGACTGCTTTTGGTCCAATATTTTTAATGCGGCATTGAATTTATCAAGGGCATCAGCCGGTTTTTTCTGCAACAGATAAATTTCCCCGATCGAATAAAGCGTCGTGGTTAAATAGTAGTCGTTTGAAGAAGCGATACCTGGTCTTTTAGACATTATTTCATATAAATGCCAAGCTTGGAAATAATCTTTCAGTGCTGCCGAAAGATTACCATGCTCTTTATGTATGTTCCCGCTTAAACTATAACATTCAGCAATTTTTGATTCATCTCCCGCTTCTTCATAATATTTTAATGCAAGGTAAGTGTAACGAGTAGCCTCAGGATAATTGCTCTGGAAACTATAAACCATTGCAAAATTCCGCATGATGCGTGCAATGTTTTTCTTACTTCCGATTTGCCTGTAATAGGTTAAAGCCGTATCAAAATATTTAATGCTTGCAATATAATTTCCCTGGTTACCCTCAATACCACCAAATCCCTGGTAGGAAGCGCCGATCAATTTTTTATTACCTATTTCATTGCCAATCTTTAATGCATCTCTATAATAATTGTGGGCTATGTCATATTTGTTGTCATCTGCGTAGTAAGCTCCCATATTAGCCAAAGCAAAACCTTCTCCTTTCTTATCTCCGATTTTTTTAGCCAATGCAAGGGCTTCCTTTGCTAATTGGTGCGAACGTTCATATTCATAACTAACGAATAAGTTGGTGCTAAGCGCATTCAATGCATTTACTTTATTGGTATCTTCTTTAGCATTTGATAGAGCCAGTTTCAGGCTATCCATTTCCCCGGTTTGGGCAAAACCAATTTCAATATTGTCTAATGCAGATAGCATCCAAACAAACAATATTATGAACTTCCGAGCTGGCATAGTGGTAATTAAGATAGGTAATTAATTCTTTTCCGGCATAAGTATTACCAGGAGGTTAAGTATGATGCCTCATTGCGCCTACGTCATTTTTAATAAAACTTGGGCAGACAGGTTACAATTTACTAAACTAATAACTCATCAGTTGATAACATAATTTATTGATGCTTTAGATCACCGGAACAAAATATTTTTCTACAGTTGATAACAGGCAAGTAAATACCTGTAGTTATCTGGCCGGTAATTTTCTGTTACGCACTTTTTTGCCGTTTGTTACTTTACTTCGTTGGGCAGGTAACTGTATATTGGAACCGCAGGGCCCATTGATAGCCTGGAAGTATGAACCATATTTTGCTTTGAACCCATCGATGAGTCGAATGGTATTACCTGCTCTTAATTTTAAGGAGTTACCAGCAGATCCCGGCACTTCCTGGCTTGAATTGATCGTTGCCGAGCTTTGATAAAACATATTTCCGGAAATAGTGTTAGACAAATCTTGGGAAACGGCACAGCCGGTACGGCCTTGAGTTCTCCATATCCCTCTTCCAAAAGTAGCGGCAGTAACATCATTGGTTGTGTAGTTTATAAACAGGTCGGTTACAGGAACCCTGGGCAATCCGTTGAAAAATGGTTCCCAGCCTGCATGGTTGTCGTCTTTATAAAAAACACCTATTTCTGTGCCAATATACACAGCGCCTATTGGATTGTTATTGCTACTTCCAAAAGCTATGGCGTAAATAGGTATATTCGGCAAATTGATAGTATAATTAGACCAGTTTATTCCTCCGTCTGTAGATCTAATAACTTTAACCCCACCGAAATATCCGGATAACGACAGCATAATATCATCGGCATTAGCGGGATTAATGGCTATTGAACTAATGGGAATGATATTCAAGGTAATAGTTGACCTGGGATTGATTTCACTGCTCCAGGTTGGTGAGGCACCATTGGGGTTGTTACTGATTTTAATCTTTTCTCCATCTGTAATAATCAGTCGGGATCCTGAATTGCTTATTGCCATAGCAGTTGCTGTATTGTAACCCCCGATATTACTCCATGAAGTGCCTCCATTGGTTGAACGGAGGACACCGCTGTTTGCTCCATAAAAAATAGTGTTTGGAAAAGACGTCGACTGTAATATCGGAGTAATCCATGCTCCACCGCCTCCGGGTATGGTCACGCCACCCCAATCGGCACCTCCATTAATTGACTTATACAATCCACCATTTTGAATACAAGCGTACATGATATTCGCATTTGAATGATCAATAATATTATCCATCCCGTCATAACCCGGTATCGCATTATTAAAAAGCCCGGTATTGGATGTTCGTAAAAATTGCCCGTTATCCTGTGTACCTCCAAGAACCAGATCATTATTCCCCTGGTGGCCTGCAATACGGTAATATTCACCTATCATCAGGTTAAATGAGAGATTAGACCAAGTAAGGCCGTTATCGGTGCTTTTGTATATACCCCCATCATCACCAAGATATAAGTACCCGTTCAATGGATTTCTCTCGATTACATGATCGTCTCCATGCAGAAATGGGTTTGTAGTATTTAATTTACTCATGGTAGAACCACCATCTGTTGAACGATAGGTACGAACGCCACCAATAATAACCTCGTCTGCATTGGTTGGATTTACATATATCACATTATCATACCAGGATTGTTCTCCACTGCCAAAAACATCTTCATTATTGTTTCTGCGACTGAAGGAAGTTCCTGCATCAGGGGAAAAATATAGACCATTATATTTCCATGTACTGCCTGATAAATAATTCGGCCCGGCCAAAGCATACAGGGCATTCGGGCTGGCAGGAGAAACAGCTAATTCAATTCTTGTTGATGGCAAATCTGCACCTAGGTTCAATGTGGTTTCCGAAAGAGTAGTTAAATTGACTTTTCTTATTTCGCCTTGATGAGGAGTATTAGGGTAACTAGTATAATTTTTTTGGGAATAATAGAGCACATTACTGTCATCGGGCTTGAATTCAAAATCGGTAATCTCCCCTTCAAAAAGTTGCGTCCAGGTTGCACCTGCATTTTGGCTGCGCCATAAGCCATCACTATTTGCTACGATAATGATATTCTGATTTGCAGGGTGAATTTTTATTTTATACCCTCCCTGAAGTTGGCTTGTGGTATAAATTAGTCCTGTTTGATACCAACTATTGCCGCCGTCATCTGATTTCAACACGCCAACCCCTTCATGTACATCCAAACTAGGATCCAGGCCTTCACCGGTCAATGCATATATCGTAGTTCCGTTTGAAGCGATTGCAAGGCCCGAAAAAGAAGTAACGGGTAAATTATCTGAAATGTTTATCCAACTTCCCGCAAATCCCCCGTTGCCTGTTTTCCAGATACCGCCGCCTGCAGTTCCGATATAAATAATGTCGGGATTGGTGGGATGAAAAGCAATACAATTAACCCTTCCTTGTTCTGCCTTGAGCATAGGGCCGAATACACCGTAATGCCCAAGACTGACCCATGACCCACCGTTTGACAACAGTTGTGGCGATCGGGCCGCCGCGTCATTTAGGGAATTGACCACTGACAAGTTTTTCATGCCAAAATCCTCCAATCTTCCGTTTTTATCCAGGTGATGCATTAGAAACCATTCTTTCCTTTTCCATTGTTTGTTGCCTTTTTTATTTTCGCCTGTTGCCGTATCAATGTAATGATCGATCTTTTCAGCCAGTTGTTTAAACGGAATGTCCCGATCAGTAGGGCTCAGCACTTTTAGATATCGCTGCGATAAACAAAATGAAGTGTTTAAAAGAATGAAGGATATTAAAAGGAGGAATCTCATGGAATTATTTTTTTTATTTTTAATAATTCTATTTCTTTCTTCAATTCTATTACATACAAAGTGAGTTCTTCTATTTTTTCCATCATTTTAGTCTGCATGTCTCCCACTTTCAATCCATATTTTTGTATTTCATTAGCAGATGCAATTCCTGGCAGGTGATTGTTTTTTTGTATGAACTTTTCGATCTCGTCTAACGGTTGCAGTTTATACTTATTATCGAAAACATAATCAGGCCAGTTAATACTTTCTACGACAACTTCCTTTGATCTTATCGTTCCATTTACACTTAACTTTTCTGCAGGATTATTGGTGCCAATGCCTACATTGTTATTTGTTCCGTTAATCATTAAAGCTGTCAAATAACCGGCAGCGGTAATATATATATCGCCACCTCCCGTACCTATTTCAATACCTTCCCTGCTAAAGTGAGGAGTGGCAGTTCTGTTCGTAATGCCTTTTATGTAACCCCTGGAAGTATTAAATTGGTCAACAAAATGCAATATGGGATTTTGTCCCCTCAACTGTGCCACAAAAGTATTGTTAGAGGCCGCGTCTATCGTTGGCTGGTAAATACTGAGTTTGTACGGAGCATCACCGGCTATTCCAATACCCACGTTGCCGCCAAAAGGATTGATGTATAAGTTTTTGGGAGTAGCGGGTGTTATAATATTCGGACTCCCCACGCTTTGAATCTGTTGCCCGTCGATATTTAAAAATTGCGATTGTGTACCAGGGAAATTATTTGTTTCAATTCTTAATGCCCCGCCATTGATACCATTACCATACAAGCCATTTCCCTGTAAACGGGCATCACCCCTTACATCTAATTTGTATCCCGGGCTGGTTGTACCAATTCCTATATTACCAGGATTATTGTTGCTGATATTAACCCCTGATAGATCCCAATATGAACTACCGCCTCCTCCACCACCAAAATAATCCAGGCTATTATAATGGCTGTTGATGATCTCCCATTTTTGTGTAGAGCCTTCATACCTTAATGTTACCACACCTCCATTATAAATGGCCAGTGTGTTACCCGTACCTGTTAGTATACGATCGGCGGGAGATGAAAACGCCTCATCATTGTATAATTCCATGGAGGAACCAGACTTGTTTATCAGGCTCACGAGTCTTCCGTCAACACCGCCTGAAATTCCTGCGATAATGAAATTTCCTACAATAGGTGCATTTTGTAGCAGGTGATAAACACTTTGTTTATTAGTATTCGCATCCAGTGCGTAATTGTATGTCGTTGCAATGACAATATCTGCACTACGCATCGCCATATCCCCATTGATATCCAATTTTGTTTGTGGGCTTGGAGTTCCAATACCCACATTTGCACCGTCATTGGAAATGGTATTATCAGCAACCCAGGCTGTTCCATTCCAGTGGAGTGTATTTCCATTGGCTAAAGCATCGGGCAGGGAAGCCGCTTTACCTGCATATAATGCATATGGAACACTGTTGAGTTGTGTGGTACCCATATCAACGTATGTACTACCGCCGAGTGCATCCATTTCTACCTGTATGTATTTAGCGCCGCTTCCCCAGTCTATTCCTGCTAGTGTCCCTGTCAATTGAGTCCCAGTGCCAATATCAAGATTAAACAACCCTAAAGATGTTGTTGTTACGGCGTGGTTTTCACTAAGCACAACCGGACCTGTTGCTGTAAGATCATGTATGCTGATACGTATGCTGATGGCATGTGAAGCAATAACAGATCCCGATGCATTGCGGGCCACTCCCTGGTACGGAATTGCCTGGGGAGTCTGGGCATTAGCCATGAATGTAATTGCAATTAAGCCTAGAATAAAATAGAGCTGCTTTTTCATTTTACTAGAATTAAATTAATTAAGTATTATGTTGGTGATTACTGAAACAATAAAGTGTTATGGATGTATGGATGAAATGCCATTAAAACTATTACTATCAAATACCGGAAAATCATTGCCATCTACAAAACCATCACCATTCAGGTCGGTTGCTGCGTACTCAAATGCAACTCCATTGAAGGAATCGGTATCATAGGCCGGGAAATCATTTCCATCAATGAAATCATCCTGATTTATATCGCCGGTATAAAATGCAAAGATCCCGGGTTCAACCATGGCCTGGTTGTCACCCATGGCCATACTGCCGGATGCGGAAAAATCATATAATACTGTTGATGCGGTACATTCCAGGGGGGTAGCACTCCATGTTTGAATACTGTTGCGGTGTTTTACAGATATGTAATAGGTACCTTCCGGTTGTGTGAAGTTTACCAAAACAGAACCGTCCGTGAGTAATTGGGTTTTGCTGCTCTCCAGTTTTATAAATGTTACCGGATCATGCAGCGCTATTTCTATTGTATCTGTTTCGTTACTACTCGCTGCAATGCCTTGGTTGATAAGCACAGTTTGCATGGTGCCTCCATTAATATAATAGCCCTGCAAAAAAAGTTTAAGCTTAAGACTGCTTTCCGAAGGTTGCTCAAAACCTTGTGTCAGGAGATTGGCTCCAGCACTCAATGATGCAATGGCGGTTTCCCCAATATTAAAATTAATACTGCCGCTGCTGCCGGTAAGGGTGCCGCCTGATGAGGAAACAGAAACCCTGTTAATTGTTTGTGCTTCCGTAATACAGGAAAATGAAACCATCGTAAGTATTATAAAGATTTGTTTTTTCATTTGTATTAATTATTTACAAGATGGATATTTGGATTCTTAGGTTAAAGCCCTGTTGAGCCATTTACAGAAATTACTTATTGGGCGGTAGAAATTCTATAACCCCTTACATTTGCGTTATAAACGATTGTTATGATCAAAGAAAGGATATTGGTTATTGGCGCAAGTGGCCAGATTGGCGTTGAACTTACAATTGCATTGCGTAAGATATATGGTAATGCCAATGTGATCGCTTCCGACCTGCGGGAAGAAAATGCACTGTTGCACGGAACAGGCCCGTATGTAAGCCTGGATGTGATGAACAAAGAAATGCTGCATGTACAAGTAATAAGGCAGGGGATCACCCAGATATATTTGCTGGCTGCTATTCTTTCTGCAACCGGCGAGAAAAATCCCAACCTGGCCTGGAGCCTGAATATGCAGAGCCTGCTGAATGTATTGGATATTGCCAAAGAAGAACATTTACACAAGGTTTACTGGCCCAGCAGTATTGCTGTATTTGGCCCTACATCACCAAAGCAAAATTGTCCTCAACAAACCGTTATTGAACCTATAACAGTTTATGGCATCAGTAAATTTGCGGGTGAGTTCTGGTGTAATTATTACAATCACCGGTATGGACTGGACGTAAGAAGCATCCGTTATCCCGGGTTGATCAGTTATAAAAGTGCGCCGGGCGGGGGAACAACAGATTATGCAGTTGAGATTTTTCATGAAGCACTGGAAGAAAAAAAATATGAATGTTTTTTAGAAGAAGATACTTACCTGCCGATGATGTATATGTCTGACGCCATTAAAGCAACCATTGAACTGATGGAAGCACCCGCGGAAAAAATAAAGATCCGAACTTCATATAATATTTCAGCCATGAGCTTTTCTCCCAAAGAAATTGCTGCTGAAATTAAAAAGCATATCCCTGAGTTTTCTATTAGTTATAAACCCGATTACAGGCAACAGATCGCCAATAGCTGGCCGCAAAGTATTGATGACAGTGTTGCAAGAAATGACTGGGGCTGGAAGGAAGAATTTGACCTGGCAAAAATGACGAAGGATATGTTGGAGAATTTAAAAAATGTTTGATGTTTGATGTTCGAAGTTCAGTACTCTTGACAACCTCAAACCTCAAACTTCCGACCTCAAACCTTTTTCCTTTTTTGCCAGTTATCTAAAACCCCAGCACATCCTTCATATGAAATATTCCTTTTTTTCTTTGTAAGAATTCTGCCGCCAATATGGCGCCTCCCGCAAATCCTTTCCTGTTGTGTGCGGTGTGAATGATGGCAATATCATCAACTCCTGAACTGTATTTTACGGTATGTGTTCCCGGTGCCGGATCCATTCTGATGCTATTGATAACAAGTGCTTCATCATTTGTTGAGGATTCATTGATCCAGTTTGATTTCCTGGGAATTTCTTTTATGATCTGTTCTGCCAGTGTGATGGCTGTTCCGCTGGGAGCGTCTTTTTTTTCTGTGTGGTGGATCTCTTCGATCGTAACATCATAAGCTGGTTGCTTCGACATCATTGCAGCCAGTTTTTTATTTACCTCAAAAAAAATATTTACTCCGATGCTGAAATTGCTTGCATATAAAAGCGTTCCGTTCTTTTCTTTGCAATATTTTTCTACTTCGGCCCAATGTTGTAACCAGCCTGTACTGCCCGATACAACTGGAATATTTGCATCTATGCATTTAATGATATTGTTGAGTGCATTTTCCGGGCCGGTAAATTCAATGGCAACAGTTGCTTTTTGAAGATTTTCTATTGTAAGATCATGTTTGTTTTCAACATCTATTTTTAATACGATGTCATGGCCTTTCTGTAAAGCGATCTCTTCAATGGCTTTACCCATTTTGCCATAGCCAATTAGTGCGATATTCATTTTTCTGAAAATTAATGATGGAGTTGGGAACAAATATAATGATTTGAATTCTTTGATAGCCGGGCGGAAAACAACGGTAGAAATTATTTTTATAAACTACAATTGCACGAATAAAATATTTTCAATTCGGTCAATGATAAATTATTTGTGCATTCGTGCTAATGAAAAATTTATATAGCAGGTTTAAAGCTTGGATTGACGGTTATTCCGGCAGAATCATTTTCCCAACTGCATAACTAAGCTAATACCATTTGTATTTGCCATCGGGCTAAACCCGGGCTTAAATTGCAGGCTGAGGTTGTCACTTATATCAAATGTTTTCAAATGGGCGTCTACAGCTGCATCGGCTACATTCAGACCCCAGAATAGGATAAAGAATAAAACAGAATAGTCTACATTTTGCCTAACCTGGTTCCTGAAAGTGCGTATCCTGTCTGGCTGGTCCTTAACTCCAAAATAGGGTTGTTTGATCAGGTAATCATTGGTTGGATCGTTGTCTGTGGCCAGGATGTATGCATTTTTAGAATCTTTATATTGTCCAAGATTCCTGATAAAAAGATACGAGGTAATACCCAAAGCTGCATACACAACCGGTACTTTCCATATCTTTTTGTTGGTTACCTGGCCCCAACCCGGAATAATTGCAGAACGTATGATCGCTTTCCTGGGACTGTATTTGGGTGTGGGTTCACTGATCTTTTCAACAGGTCCGGAGGCAATGATATTCCCCGAATTGCTGATGGTAATGCTGTCTTGCTGTGCTTTCGCATTGCAGCAGCAAAAACAGCAAATTATAATAAGGATGATTTTATTAAATGTAGATAACATCAACTGACATTAATATTCAACTTTTCCAGCAATCCGTTTAATTCTTCCAGGGAATAATATTCAAGTAAAATGCTGCCATAACCTTTTTTGTTATGGGTCAATTTTACCCTGGTGCTGAATTGCGATGCTAAATTATCTTCTATCTTTTTAAAAGCAGGGGACAGTTCAGCTTTTACAGTTGTTTTAACAGTTCCGGTGCTGTACATTTTTCTCACAAGGTCTTCTGTTTGCCTCACCGATAACCCCCGGTTCTTAATTTCGGAAAAAACAAACAATTGCTTGTCAATTACATCAATATTGATCAAAGCCCTTGCATGGCCCATGCTGATAACCCCGTTTCTAACGGCAACCTGTATATCCGGGGGCAGTTTTAGTAACCGTATGTAATTGGTAACGGTGCTTCTTTCTTTTCCCATCCGTTCTGCTACTTGTTCCTGGGTATAATCCAGGTCATCCATCAGGCGCTTATAGCTGATGGCAATTTCAATGGCATTTAAGTTTTCACGTTGAAGATTTTCCAGCAATGCCAATTCCAGCAACTGGTTGTCATTGGTCTGCCTCACGTAAACAGGAACGTCCTTTAAGCCTGCCATTTTAGAAGCCCTGTACCTGCGTTCACCGGTGATAAGCCTGTATTTACCGGAAGGCAATGCTGAAACAGTCAGTGGTTGAATGATATCGTGAATTTTAATTGAAGCAGCAAGTTCACCTAATGCTGTTTCATCAAAATCTTTCCGTGGCTGGTTGGGGTTTACTTCGATCTGATCTAACGGTATACGTAAAACGCCGGTTGTTTTTTCCGCAATTTCTGTTTTTAAACTGCCGGTAGTTGTTTTTAAATCTGCATCTATGTTTTGTAATAGGCTTCTTATTCCTTTACCCAATGCATCTCTTTTTTGTGAAGTACTCATATTTAATTTGAAGATTTGAAGATTTGAAGATTCGGAGATTGGAACTTATCCGGAAACGAAGTTGTTTTATTACAAAGTTTGATGAGTGCATCCATTCTCAAATATTCAAATTGAATAATTAACTAATTACCTTGTCTTCCTGGTTTATTTTTGTCAGGTTGTTTTTTTGTAATATTTCTTTTGCAAGGTTCAGGTAATTTACTGCGCCCTTGCTGTCTGAATCGTATAAAATTACAGGTTTGCCAAAACTGGGGGCTTCGCTCAGGCGGGTGTTCCGATGAATGATGCTGTTAAAGACCATGTCATCAAAATGCCTCCTGACTTCGCTGACCACCTGGTTGCAAAGTCGCAACCTGCCATCGTACATGGTCATTAAAATACCTTCTATTTTAAGTTCTGTATTCAACCTGTTTTGAACAATTTTTACTGTGTTCAATAATTTACCCAATCCTTCCAACGCAAAAAATTCTGTTTGAACAGGTACCACAACGCTATCTGCCGCTGTTAGTGCATTTACTGTAATTAAGCCAAGGGATGGTGAGCAATCGATCACTATAAAATCGTACTGGTCTTTGATTGGTTCGATGATCTGTTTTAAAACACTTTCCCGGTTTGGGTAATTGATCATTTCAATTTCTGCTCCAACCAGGTCAATGTGTGATGGAACCAGGTCAAGATATGGGAGTGCCGTTTTTAAAACTACGTCTTTTATTTCAGCCTCGTTGACCATACAATCATACAGGCTCTTGGTAACATTGTGAAGATCAAAACCAACCCCTGTTGTACTATTGGCCTGTGGGTCTGCATCTACCAGTAGTGTTTTATATTCCAGTATTGCAAAACTGGCAGCAAGATTTATTGCCGTGGTCGTTTTGCCAACGCCGCCTTTCTGATTTGCTATTCCTATTGTTCTTGCCATTTTTATAAACGTTTCTCGTTTCTTGTTTATCGTTGTTGGTTTACAGTTATTGTAACATTATAAGATGATCGTTTCACCTATAGTTGGTAAAAGCAATTCAAGGCTGTTTTTTTTGAATATATCCTTTGCTTCTATGTGGTTTATCTTAATATAGCCAAAGGTATCGTAATGAACGCCAATTACAGTATTGCATTTTATCATTTTTGCTGCATCAGTTGCATCTTTTATACCCATGGTAAAATTATCGCCAATCGGCAGTACCGAAAAATCAATTTTGGCAAACATCGGAATTAATTGCATATCCAGCGTTAATGCGGTATCTCCGCTGTAATAAAAGTTTTTTTCGTCACTCATTATGATGAATCCCATCGGGTTTCCTCCATAACTGCCATCCGGCATGGAAGAAGAATGAACTGCATTAACACATTTTACTGTTCCAAAGTCAAATGTCCATTTGCCACCTGTATTCATTGGCTGGTACTTTGAAATTCCCTTACCGGCATACCACATGGCTACTTCATAATTGGCAACAATGGTTGCCCCAGTTGATTTTGCTAAAGCTTCTGCATCGGCAACATGATCGGCATGTCCATGGCTCAATAAAATATAATCTGCTTCAATATCATTTATATTGATGTGCTTTGCAAGCTCATTTTGGGTAATAAAAGGGTCAAATAACAATTTTTTCCCATTAACTTCAGCTAAAAAGCATGAATGCCCGTAAAAAGTTAACCGCATGATATTTATTAAAAGGATTTTTTTATAAATTAAAAACAAGTGCCAACTTGGCAAATTTAGTTATTCGGTATAAAATTGGGAACAATAATGCTGCATATTTGTTACCAATGTTAGTAATTATCAGTTATTTAAATATTTACAATGATCACAATCATATCAGGGACCAACAGGGATAATAATACTAAGAAAGTAGCCAGGGAATACCAAAGATTTTTAAAAGAGAAAAACACAGACAGTATTTTACTCGCATTGGATGAAAACAACGTTTTTGAAAGAAACAAAGCCTTTATTAAAATGGAGGAAACGTTTCTAAAACCTGCTTCAAAATTCATCATCATTATGCCCGAATACAATGGGTCTTACCCGGGTATTTTAAAACTAATGATTGACAACACGGATATCGCAAAAGTATGGTGGAATAAAAAAGTGTTGCTTACGGGTGTTTCAACCGGTCGTGCAGGAAACCTCCGGGGGATGGAACATTTAACAGGATCATTGCTCCATTTGAAAATGCTGGTGCATCCTAACAGGTTGCCAATAAGCTTAATAGATAAATTATTGGATTCAGATGACCATATCTCAAATGAAGGCACAATCAATTCCATTCAAACACAACTGGAAGAGTTTATAAACTTCTGATGGTTACAATGATGTTTTACCATTTATTAAAAGTTTGTTTATGAATGAAAAGTTAAGACGTTCACTTTGCTTTCCAAACAACCCAAACTTCACTTAATTTTATAAAAAATTAAATATGCGTTCACCACTCGGTGCAATCATTTTTATTGCATTTATGCTTTTACTGGATACTTATTTTTTCCAGGCAATAAAAACAGTTGCGCAATCTGCCTCACCCAAAACCAAAACCATTGTTTATGGTATTTACTGGGTTTTTACCGTTATTGCCATTGCCGGATTCCTCTTATTCATTTACAGCAGCCCGGAATTTTTGGGTAAAAGGATTCGCACATTTTTATTTGCTACCATTATAGGTTTATTCCTCGCAAAGCTAACCGGGATGATGTTTTTTATGGTTGATGACCTGCGAAGGGGAATACAATGGATCGCCGGGAAATTGTTCTCGGGTAATAATTTAGGCATTGCAAATGGAGGCGATATGGAATCAGAAGGTATTTCCCGTTCTGCATTCCTAAGCTGGCTTGGTATTGCAACCGGCAGTACTTTGTTCGGCAGTTTATTGTATGGGTTTGGTAATAAATACAATTACCAGACTAAGCGTTTGCAGTTATCATATGATAATTTGCCGGCATCATTCAAGGGATTGCGGATCGTTCACATCAGTGATATTCACTGTGGCAGTTTTTTAGATAAAAAATCTGTTGAACATGGTATAAAAAAGATCATGGCAGAGAAGGCTGATATTATATTGTTTACCGGCGATCTTGTTAATGACAGGGCAACTGAGATGCAGGAATACATGGATATATTCAGCGAGTTAAAAGCACCACTGGGTGTTTTTTCAACCCTGGGTAATCACGATTACGGGGATTACGTTCAATGGCCACATGATGGTATCAGTAAGGAACAGAATCTTGAAAATTTGAAACAGGTTCATGCAAACATCGGGTGGCGCCTTCTGATGAATGAACACGTAGTCATTGAAAAAGGGGATGAGCAGATCGCATTGCTGGGCATTGAAAACTGGAGTTCAAAAGCAAGGTTCCCCAAACATGGCCGGATGGACCTGGCTTATGCCGGAACTGAAAAACATTCTTTTAAAATATTAATGAGCCATGATCCAAGTCACTGGCATGCAGAAGTAAGGGAAAAATACAAGGATGTAGATCTGATGCTCAGCGGGCATACTCATGGAATGCAGTTTGGCGTTGAAATACCCGGTTTTAAATGGAGCCCCGTTCAATACATGTATAAGGAATGGGCAGGATTGTATGAGGATGAAAAACAAAAATTATATGTGAACAGGGGGTTTGGTTTCATCGGGTACCCGGGAAGGGTAGGGATATTGCCTGAAATTACTGTTATTGAACTTGTATAATTTAAGGTTTGAAGTTTGAGGTTTGAAATTCGAGGTTTGTGGTTAATTGCTTTGTTTAACCTATCATCAAACTATAAACTTCAAACCTCGAACTTCAAATTATTAAAACTTTCTTGGTGCATATGTTCTCTTCCGTCCTTCTGCCCTGTCACTTCTCCCGGCACCGGTTCCTTCATCATTGGGCCTTTTAAATCCGCCATCCGCTTCATTCATACGAACTGTGCGGTTATTATAACGTTTACCATCAATCGAACTGATCATTTTTGCTGCATTGGCTTTATCAACTTCAACCCAGCTGTTCATGTCTCTCATATCAATTTTGCCCAGCACTTCCTTTTTCAGATTGCTTTCATCTAAAATAAACTGTAGAAAACTTGCTTTGTAAAAGCCGTCCTTGGTTCCAAGGTTTACAAAAAGCCTTGTGTAACCATTGTCTCTCCTGTTAAAACTGGTGCGGTCTTTACGGCTGCTGTCATCTTTAACGCTGCCATCAAATCTTTCTTTTTTTCGGCCTGCATCTTTTGAATTCAGGTCTTCTGCATGTTCATAGTATTTTAAGAAATGGTCAAATTCCAAAGCAGCTACTCTTTGTAATACTTCTTCTTTGCTAACGTTTTCAAATTTTGTCATCAGGTCCGGCAAATATGTCTCATAATCTCCATGAGAGATATCTGCGGTTATTAGTTTATCCATAAATGCAAAGAACTGTTTGCGGCAAACATCTTTTCCACTGGGAATATCTAATTTATGAAACCGGGCATTAACCATTTTTTCCAGTGTTCTGATCTTGAACGTTTCCCGGCTGTGGCAGATCGATAAACAAATACCTGTTTTCCCGGCCCTGCCTGTACGACCGCTTCTGTGGGTATAAACCTCAATGTCATCAGGTAATTCATAATTGATCACATGGGTGATGCCATCTACATCAATTCCACGTGCTGCCACATCTGTTGCAATTAACAGTTGTAAAGCCTTGGAACGGAAACGCCCCATCACCCTGTCTCTTTGTTGCTGGGTGAGGTCGCCATGTAAGGCTTCAATTTCATATCCTGCTTTCGACAATCTTTCTCCAATATCCTGAGCATCAGCTTTTGTGCGGGTGAAAATAATACCATACATACCCGGATTGAAATCGATCAGTCTTTTGAGTGTTTCGTAACGGGAATGTGCAGGTGAAACAAAAAACTGGTGATCAATGTTCACGTTTCCGCTGTTCTTTTTCCCAACTGTGATCTCTTTGGGATTTTCCATAAAGTTCTTTGCGATGGCTCTTACTTCAGGAGGCATGGTTGCGCTGAACAGCCAGATACTTTGGCGGTTGACGGTATTCTTTAAAACAAAATCAATATCATCCCTGAAACCCATATTCAGCATTTCATCTGCTTCATCCAGCACTACATATTTTACTTTTTGAAGATCAATGGCCTTTCTTTCAATCAGGTCTATCAGCCTGCCGGGTGTGGCAACAACGATCTGTACTCCCTGGCGTAAATTCCTGATCTGCATAGTTATGGAAGCACCGCCATAAACGGCTTCTACATTGATCCCTTTTGAATGTTTTTTGAAATCCTGCAGGTCATTGGTGATCTGTAAACAAAGTTCCCTGGTTGGACAAACGATCAGCGCCTGCGGGAATTTATCTGCTGGGTTTATTAATTGTATCAATGGTAAACCAAAAGCCGCTGTTTTACCGGTACCTGTTTGTGCAAGTCCCACAAAATCAGTTGTACCGGAAAGCAACACAGGTATTGCCTGGTCCTGGATAGGTGTGGGTTCTGTAAAACCCAGGTCTGTAATCGATTGTACGAGTTGATCGTTCAATCCCAATGCTTTAAATGCACTCATTGTTCGTTTTTTTTTAATAAAGACCATGAAATTGCGGCATGCAATTTACATGTGGTCAAAAAAATTGTTTTTGATGGTCACATGTAATGCTTCGGGCCGTTGGGGAGAGAAATTATCTTATTGTAAAAAGAAAATTTAGAACCTGCTATCAACAGCAACTGAACATGTCATGTAATTCCCATGTTTTCTGTAATCGGCGCAAATGTACGGTTTTTATTCTTTTAAACTGATTTTAATTGGAACTTTTACCTGAGAATGCTTTTGAATTGGTATTAAAAAGAAATTTTTAATGCTGATTAAACTAATTTTAATATTAATCATCCAACCCGCTATTCAATTTGATTGCTGATGTTAAAAGCGCTTATCTCAATATTCTTCTTATTTGTGATACAACAAAGCTATGCTCAGACGATTACATTAACTGAAGCAGAACAGGCATCGCTTGATTCCATGTTAAAAAACGATGAATTCTTTAATATGATAAAGAAATCATTGAAGCCAAAAAGTTATTTTGAGATCAGTACTGTTTTGGGAAATAATTATTTCAGTGTTAAGAATAAACGGATCGGGGCATCTCAATTGGAAAGTAAGCTGGTTCTTACTCCCGGGTTAGCTTATTTTCATAAAAGTGGGCTGGGATTTTCTGCGGCGGCATTCCTGTCATCTTTTAATGGCAGGTCTGATTTTTATCAATTCAGTTTTACTCCTTCCTATACGATAACAAAAAGTAAAATAATTTCTGCGTCTGTAAGCTATACCCGTTTTTTCAACAGGGATGGATATGCTGCTGCTGCCACTCCAGTTCAAAATGACCTGTATGGGACCATCAATTTGAAAAAGCCCTGGATAGAACCAGGCATTTCTGTTGGTTTATCCGGTGGGAGAAATACAACTTACCGGCACATCGATACGGTATTATTGGGTTCACGGCTGGCATTCACCGATACCATGAAATCCCAGATAAGGGCTTTTTCAATAAGTGCGTTTGTGCAGTACAGTTTTGAATACATGAGTGTATTCAATAAAAAAGATGCAGTTTCAATATCGCCTAAGCTTATTGTTAATGCAGGCTCAAACAGTTATACTGAAAAGCATTATAACCCTTACTCAGCACTGTTTAAAAGGATTTTGCAGCGAAGGCAATCCCTGGGCCGTTTACAATATAATACTTCCTTTGAAGTTCAGTCTGTGGCATGCAGTGTGGATATTAATTATATCATTGGCAAGTTTACACTGGAGCCACAGTTTTACCTTGATTATTATCTTCCAGAAACATCGGATAAAAAATTTACATTTATTTATTCAATAGGATTGAGTTATTCTTTCTAGCATTGTTTATGCTTTAACAATTATTTACTACTGCATATTTCATTTGGCATATTACTTGAGTTTTATTTGTATAATAAAATTCTAAACATGAAAAAAACGATCTTCGCCCTGTTCATTGTTATGACAATGATTGCAAATCCTGCTTCTTCACAAAGTTTTAAATTCGGGATCAAGGGAGGCACTGACATAAAAAAAATAACCGGTAAATCATTTGATGACCAGTTCTCTTATGGTTATCATATTGGTGTATTTACAGAAATTGGAATAACATCACGGTTTGGGATACAACCCGAAGTTTATTTCAGCCAGGTGAATATAGATACCAGCAGTCATTTCAGTGACATTCACAATTTCAGCCAGATATCAAAAGTTCAGCTAAAGTATGTTAACATTCCTATTCTGTTAAGTTTTAAAGCCAGTAAGTTCTTTGTGATCCAGGCAGGTCCTCAATATGGCATCTTGATTGATAACAGCAAAACCGTTGTCCAAAACGGAAAGGATGCCTTTAAAAAGGGAGATTTCAGTATGCTTGCCGGCCTGCAACTGAATATTAACAAAGTACGGTTGTATGGAAGATATGCCATTGGATTGAATAACCTAAATGAACTGGATAGCCAGGATAAATGGAAAACCCAGACAATTCAATTAGGCCTTGGATTCACATTTTAATATCAGGGCCTTATAATATTAAATGAACCTTCGTCATTGAGTTTTATAACTGTGCTTGGTGTGGCGGGTTCAATTTCATCCTGGCGGTGTTGAACAATGTAATCAACACCGTTTTTTATTTTTATATCAATATCATTGAAAACATGGGGCGCAGGGTATCCTGAAACGTTGGAAGAAGTTGAAACGAGTGGTTTGCCAAAAGCAGTGATCAGTCTTCTGCAGAATTCATCTTTTACAATCCTGATGCCAATACTGCCATCTACATTCACAAGGTTGGGGGCAAGATTTTTTGCTTTACTGTAAATTACAGTAACCGGTTTTGCAATCCCTTTTATATAATCAAATACAGTAAGCTTTGGCTGATCTGTATATTTTATAATATCATTTTCATCAGCGAGTAAAATGATCATGCTTTTGTCTTCATTCCTGTTTTTCAATGCATAGATCTTTGCAACAGCTTTTTCATTTGTGGGGTCACAACCAATGCCCCATACCGTATCGGTTGGATAAAGGATCAGTCCTCCATTGTTTAAAACAGGCAAACAAGCTTCAATATCGTTTTGAATAAGCATTATGCGAATTTACTTTTATTGCTTTGTAATATTTTTTCAACCTCAAGAGCAATGGCCTGTTCATCCAGCCGAATCAGGCATTCAGGTTCAGCGTACAATTTACAAATATTATTTACACAGGGTTCGCAGGGTAACTTACCCAGGCGGAAAATTGTCCTGTTGTTTTTATTGAAAGGTGCTGTATTCTTTTCATTTCCGGCACCAAATAACACAATGGTATAAACGCCCAATGCATTTGCAACATGTGCCGGGCCGCTGTCTGTTGAAAGGATAACGGTGCAGGAAGCAAATAGTTCAACCAATTGCGGAAGAGTTGTTTTACCGGCAGCATTGCTGATACCGCTCTTATCAGCCAAAGCATCATAAACCCGGTCAACAAATTCTTTTTCCCTGGTGCTGCCGGCCAGAGTAATATTTTCGGTGATCTTTTTTCGGATCGCATTGATAAGGCTGATAGCTTTTTCTGCAGGTAATCGGCGGGAACCGGCTTCAGAATTAATATTGATGATGAGTTCATTCTTTCTTATAACAGGGGATGACGTTAACAAAACAGCCGGAATAGAAAAATCTTGCCCGGAAAATAGTTTCAATAAGCCTGTATATTCCTCAACCCGATGTATATTTTTAGGTTTCGGGTAAGAATGGGTTAGTAAAACCGACCTAAGTTCTTTTTTATATCCAGCACTTTTTGTGGCGCCAATGGCATACCCCATCACTGCGGAAGAAAAAGAGTCGGGAAGACAAAAGAAAATATCATATTTTTTTTGTTTCCTGATATGTCTTCCAAACTGCCAGGCACCGCTGATACCTTTAAAAATCTCCTTTGAAAAAATATACCGCTGACCATGAGCAGGAAAATGATCAAGTAAAAAATCAATTCCTTTTTTTGCGATCAGGTCAATATTTGCAGTGGGATATTGATCCTTAACGGCTCTTACAAATGCAGTACTCATTACCATATCACCCAGCCAGTTGGGTAAGCGTATCAATATATTTTGAGAATTCTGCACACTGCAAAATAATGAAGCTTTTCAACATTCTACACTGTAATGCCGTATTGGGTTGTTTTAAACACCGGAAATAAGCAGTTTGTATATGAATATAGTTTGATCAATGCATATCCGGGTATCATGCCCCATTTTTTAATTTACTATTTTTACAAAAAATTATCCAATGGAATTAAAGGAAATGATTCTGGCCGTATGGGCCAACCGTGAGTTGTTAAAGGAAATTACTTATGTTGAAGCAATAAGAAATACGATCGAGGAAGTGGATAAGGGCAGATTGCGAACTGCTTCCCCTGTTGCGGGTGGCTGGGAAGTAAATGAATGGGTTAAGCAAGCCATCCTGCTTTATTTTGGTATTCAGCAAATGGAAACTTACACATTGCCTCCTTTTGAGTTTTATGATAAGATGAAATTGAAAAGCAATTATAAAGAACTTGGGGTAAGAGCCGTACCTCATGCTGTTGCACGATATGGTGCATACCTTGCAAAAAATGTGGTTCTGATGCCATCCTATGTAAATATTGGTGCTTATGTAGATGAAGGCACTATGGTTGATACATGGGCAACTGTTGGTAGTTGTGCCCAGATAGGAAAGCATGTACACCTAAGCGGTGGCGTTGGTATCGGTGGAGTACTTGAACCTTTGCAGGCCAGCCCTGTGATTATTGAAGATGGTTGTTTTATCGGAAGTCGTTGTATCGTGGTAGAAGGGGTGAGGGTTCAGAAAGAAGCGGTACTGGGTGCAAATGTTGTACTAACACAATCAACCAAGATCATTGATGTAAGCGGGCCTGAAGCGATCGAAATGAAAGGCATCGTTCCTGAAAGGAGTGTAGTGATCCCCGGTAGTTATACAAAGAAATTCCCTGCGGGTGAATATGGTGTTGGGTGTGCCCTGATCATAGGTAAAAGAAAACCGAGTACAGATCTGAAGACCAGCCTGAATGATGCGTTGCGGGATTTTAATGTGGCAGTGTAGATACTGGTATTGAGTTATTGGGAAATCGGGTGATGCATATGTGTTGTTTAAAATATTATTTATCAGGATACTCTTAGCTGAGCAGGGTTTCATTCCCCTTTCTTTCACAGAGAGGTTGGGGTGAGGTCTTAAATCATATACATGACTCCAAGCGCTAAAAAAAATTACCTCACTGGTTTTATCATCACATTCATTGGTGCAATTTTATTCAGTACAAAAGCAATTATAGTAAAACTGGCATTTGCAAATACGGATGTAGGTGCGGTGAGCCTCCTTGCGCTGAGGATGGTTTTTGCTGTTCCTTTTTATATCGCGATAGCCATTTTTTACAGTAACAGGGATGGCAATGTAAAGTTTACGACCGGGCAATGGATCAATATTATCTTCCTTGGAATTATTGGGTATTACCTGAGCAGCCTGTTTGATTTTCTGGGACTTCAGTATATTTCTGCGGGCCTGGAGCGACTCATTCTTTTTCTATATCCGACTTTTGCCATTTTATTGAATGCGGTCATTTTTAAAAAGAAAATTAACAGGATACAGCAACTGGCATTGTTGTTAACTTATGCCGGGATAGGCATTGCTTATTTTGGAGAATTAAAACTGGATAGTTCCAATTCCAATTTTTTCCTGGGTACATTTTTTATTTTTTTATGTGCACTTACTTTTTCAGTCTATTTGGTTGGAAGCGGAAGGCTGATACCAATCGTTGGTGCAACAAAATTCACGGCTTATACAATGACAGCAGCTTCGGTTGGGGTCATTGTCCATTATTTTGCAGCAGGGAATACCGTACATCATTTCAGCGGCCCTATAATCCGATACGGAGTATTGCTTGCAGTTATTGCCACTGTGATCCCTACTTTTTTTATATCCAATGGGTTAAAAAAGATCGGTTCCAACAATGTAGCTATCATCTCCAGTATAGGACCGGTATCTACGATATTACAGGCTCATTTCATTTTGGGTGAAAAATTAATTTTGGCCCAGATCATAGGGACGGCGCTGGTTATATCAGGTGTTTTACTAACCGGTTGGAGAAATCGGGATATTTAGTTTTTTTAAAATAAATTTTGACTTTACATTTGCGGTCCGCCCAGATGGCGAAATTGGTAGACGCACTGCCTTCAGGTGGCAGCGTTCGAAAGGATGTGCAGGTTCGAATCCTGTTCTGGGCACTTAAAAAAGGAACCCTGATAGTTTATTCTATCAGGGTTCCTTTTTTATGATTGAACCGGGAAGATAAAATCATGTCAATCTGTGAGTTTGATCTTACAATAAATCATCAAATTATATCATTCCTGCATTTTCAGGAATTGTAAATATTACAGATCATTTATTAAGAAAGGCAAACAAATTCCTTGTTTGCCTTTCTTATATTAAATAGATGAATAATTATTTTTTAATCATCACTTTTCCTTTTGCTATTTTTTTACCCGATTTGTCAAACAAAGCAACCAGGTATATGCCGCTTCCATGCTGCCTCAAGTCTACTTTCATCAACTGATATGGACTTGTAATAGCATAACTACGGGAATAAACCCTGGCTCCTTTTGAATCAAATATGACCAGGATATTGTTCACATTCGTTCCCGGGCTGTAATAGGCAACATTGAATTGCCCGTTATTCGGACTTGGGAATATGAACAGGTTATTTGTTGCAGAATCTGATATTGCAAATTCGTTGGAAAAATTACTGCATGGCAATCCGGCCATATTTCTAACCAAAACTTTATAACTACCCAGGTTATCAATATCAATGCCTGTTAAAGAAGCACCACTGGCATTGGGAACAGAAAGATTGTTTTTAAACCATTCGTAAGTATAATTTCCAGGAGGGGTTACGTTAGCAATTAAAGTTGTGGTTAACCCGGGGAATAAATTCCTGTATGGCGATGCACTGATTGTAACCTGGGGATTGGGGCTAACGGTTACGACTGTTGCCAGTGAAGGAGATGAACAACCACTGGCATTCGTTACAATGACTGAATAGTTGTTCGCAGTTCCAACGGTAATAGACTGGGTAGTGGCTCCATTGCTCCATAACCAACTGCTGCCCGGTGAGGCCGTCAAAGTAACATTGGCTCCCTGGCAGAAACTGGTTGCCCCATTGGCAATGATATCCGCTGCGGGGTTTGTATTAACCGTAACACTGGTTGTTGCTGAATTACTAACGCATCCCCCGTTTTGAGTTACAGCCACATTGAAATTACCGGTAGCATTTACTGTAATTGATTGTGTAGTTGCTCCGTTGTTCCACAAATAGGAATTGCCTGCCGAGGCTGTTAGTATAACATTGCCTCCATTGCAGAAAGTTGTAATGCCATTGGCATTTATTATGGCTGGCGGATTAGCATTTACAGTAACAGCAGTTGGTGCAGATGATGATGAGCAACCACCCGTACCTGTTACAGTAACGGAATAATTACCTGTTGTTCCAACAGTAATGGATTGTGTTGTAGCCCCATTGCTCCACAACCAACTGTTCCCGGGGGAAGCTGTTAATACTACACTGTTTCCGTCACAGAAAGTGGTGGCACCGCTTACATTGATATTTGAAACGGGTGTGTTATTTACAGTAACTGCAGTAACCGGTGAAACATCTGTGCAACCTGCAACCTGCGTTACGGTTACTGTATAATTTCCGGATGAGTTAACAGTAATTGATTGCGTTGTAGCGCCGTTGCTCCACGAGTAGGCTGTACCGGCATTTGCGGTCAAAACAACAGATCCGCCCTGGCAGAAACTTAAAGGGCCACCCGCTGTAATTGAAGCCGGTTGAGTTGAATTGATCGTTAGAGTAACAGCTGTCCTGGAAGCACTTTCACAACCTGTTGTATTGTCTAAAGCGGTTGAGTAAAAAGTTGCCGTTCCAACCCAGCTTAAGGAAGGATTGACTATGATGCTGCCACCTGTTGCTGCCGTATACCATACAAGTGTTTGTCCGGCCAGCACCGTTGCCGTTGGTGTTAATGTAGGCACCGGGTCACCCGGGCATAATGTAACAACCTGGTTACCGCCTGATATTGGTGCAGAAACTGAAGCACTGCCCAATGTTACTGCCAGTGTTGAAGCAGGAGTTTGACAAGCTGCATTTCCTGCAATAACAGAAACATTTCCGCTTGAACTTCCAGCCTGGTAATTGATATTGATCGAAATGCTGCCTTGTCCACTGATAATAGTTGCACCGGGAGGTGCTGTCCAGGTATAGGTTGTTGCTCCCGTTACCGAAGGAATGCTGTAAGTAACACTGGTTGGGTTACCGCAAATATTTGTCAGCCCGGTAATGCTTCCAACAGCTCCTAGGCCGCCACCGCCGCTCGAAACAGTTTTGTTAATGGCTAAAGCTCTCATACTTACTGCATTTGTAATATTATTTTTTGCAACAATGGTAAACCACATACTTGCACCTGGAGTTAATCCCGTTGCAGTATAAGAAGTACCTGTTCTGTCGGCTGCCAGGATCACAAAGTTGCCGGTTGTATTATCAAGGTTATAAATGTCATAATGTGTAGCATTCGTTACTGCATTCCACATAAAACTTACTTCACCGGAATTGCAACCGGCAACTGTAGCAGTATTAAAACCCAGGGTTGTACCCAATATTTTAAAGTTAAGATCACTGTTATCATTAAGTGCACCGCTGGTTATTCTTATCAAAGCAGTGGAGGTATTTGCCGCAGGAACTGTCCAGGCAAGCCGGGTAGTAGTTGCAGGAACCGTACTTGAAATAGTGATCCAGTTAGTACCATTGTCCAATGAATACTGAACAGTCTGGTTACCTGTAACTCCCGAATTATCCCAGGTGATCAGTTCTGATGAACCCGGGTTGAATGATTCGTCACCATTCGGATAAATAACTTCTATGTATGGCTGATCAACAGTCCAGGTTAGAGAATATGCCTGCGGCCCCATCGGTATAGCTGTTCCTGTTACACTGAGTGTATAAGTTCCTGCCGGGGGATTGTCGATTGTTACCTGTTCGATATTGCTGATGTTATCAACTGATTTTACAGCGTTGTTTGCCGGGCTTACCGGGTTTAATATCCAAGGCAATGTTGTAGTTGTTCCATCGCTAACGGTAAGATCAAGATTATTAACCAATGCCGGGTTTGCATTGGCAGCTGCAGCCGGATCATTCCAGGTAAGCATTACCCGTAAACGTGAGGCTCCTGCCGGTACAGTGATCGTTGTATTATTTACCTGTGTTGTTGATACGGTATTGAGTATGTAACGATTTTGTTCCAGTATCCTCACTGCCTGCAATGCATTGATACAACCATAACCAAATTTATAATCCGGCCCGGGATTGCCAAGATCCTTGGCGGTATTACAAACAATATTCTTTATTAAAGAAGATGGCGGAGGATTGCCGCCATTCAATTGTTTATATGCCTGGATCAATAAGGTAACCGTTCCTGCCACACCCGGTGTTGACATAGAAGTTCCGGAAATAGTACCGTAGGTATTTAAAGGAGTATAAGTAGAAAATACATTCAGGCCCATCGCACTGATCTCTGGTTTTACCCTGCCATCTGCAATCGGGCCAAAGCTGCTGAAAGTTGTCATGGCTTCTGTAGAACTGATAGCTGCTACCACTAGGTTGTTCTTGGCAGATTTTCCTGTTCCGGTAATGGTTGTCCATCCACTTGTACAACTGGTCTGGTTATTGCCGGCAGAATGTACGTGCATGTGAGAAATATTGGTATTCAGGTTCAAATCTGTATTGCGGCTTCTGAGAGAATAGGCAGAATTGGCTCCTGTTAAGCCGCACTGTACGCCCAATCCGTCATGATAGGAATGGCTACTTACCATCAGATTGTTGCCCGGGATGCCTGCTGCCATTTCCGCCTGCACGTCACCGTTATAGTCGTATGAAAATAGTTTGGCATTGGGGGCCATGCCTCTTGCAATTGGGTTGATAATACCTCTTCCTAAAATGGTTCCGGAACAATGTGTGGAATGTGAATCTGCAGCACCGGCCTGAACCTGTGTTACCCGCCCTGTTGGGGAAAAATCAATATGCGGACTTATTGAACCACCATCCCAAATACCAACATTCACATCATCTCCTTTAAGGTTCCTGACTCCATCGTTTAATACATTGGCTCTGTGTAATGTTCTTCCAGGAAGGTTATCGGGTTGATTGGGCGGGTCAATAAATTCAAGCCATTGAACAAAAGCAAGCTCTGCAAGCCTGTTTATATTTTGGGATGCAATGCGTACGGTAAAAGTTCTGAAAACAGGTGTTTCATTTATGATAACAGCACCTGTATTTTTGAAAGCTTCGGCTACTTCAACCCTGTTCATTTTTTCATACGTTAATACATTGATATCTGCAAAACCGGGCTCCTTAACTGCGTATGCAGGAACAGGTCCGTTTAGTACAAGAGGCATTGCTTTTTGTATTGTGTTGAATTGAAATACACTTCGTATATCAAATGACCTGAGTACTTCCGGGTCAATACCGGAAGGTAAAGCAACGGTAAAGGCAAGGTTGGGTATATAATCTATCAAAATAATTCCGGCAGCCTTTAGCCTTTCTTTTGTTGATTGGCCTGGTAATGAATAGAATTGAATTGTAACATACTGTTTGTTGTTGAAAACACTGTTCTGTAATACTGCTGAACTTTTCGTAAGGGACATTAAGTTCTCTTCAGGAATAAATTTACCTGTATTAAGCTGTATGTTGTAATCTGCTTTTTGCTGGGCAAATAGCATTGCGGGAAAGAGCATCAGGACCAACAGTTTATTGATCGGGGTAATAAATTTTTTCATTGAATGTATTTTTATGAATGGAGTACTGAAACTTTTTTGAAAAATAAGTATATTTTTTAATAATAAACAGCCTTTTTCAGGCATTTCAAAAATTGATCGATTTTATTGAACAGGATCCCATTCTTCTTTGAGCATGGAATACAGATAAATATCATAGAATTTATTTGTATTAAATTCACCCTGCCTGATGACAGCTTCTTTTTTAAAATTCAGTTTTTCGGCAATAGCCCTGCTTTTAAGGTTCCCGGTTGCGCATTTTATCTCTACCCGGTTCATACCCAATACATTAAAACAATGATCAATCAAAGCTTTACAGGATTTTGTTATAATTCCTTTGCCCTGGAAACCTGCCCCAAGCCAATAACCCAGTGAGGCAAATTTATTTTGATGGTCGACATAATGAATACCAGCCCTGCCTGCTATTTCTTTTTGCATCACAATTACGAATGCATAATCTGTACCCGCAGCTTCCTTTTTTTTACAATCTTCAATATGATTGAGAAAAATTTCTATTGATTGCATATGATCAACCCATGGCAACCATTTTTTTAAATGTTGCCTGTTGGAATCAATTAAACTGAACATTGCCTCTGCATGAACTTCATTCAATGTTTCGAGTGAAAGATCATTATCTATATTTATTGTCATCATTATTTAACCAATACAAGTTCAATGTCTTGCAGATGATTCAAATGCCTTGAAATTTCCTTCAGGTGTAAACTGGCGGATATTTACTTCATAGATCGTTGCATTTTTACTCCATTCAGGATGTATCAATTCTACATAATTTTGGGGGATATATCTTGAACTGTCATCTGAAGATATACTTATGGTTTGATCTTTCTGTGGATTTTTACACGCAATAAAACCTGTCATCAAAACAAAAGATAAAATTTGAAAGTACCTTTTCACTGCAGAAAAATTTTTACATTTAAAAATTGACTGTTGATAAAATATCAAACTTATATTGTGACCAAGAAATCTAATTCTTAATTAAATAAATAAAAGTTCAGCGCCGAATTTCAAGTGTTAAAAAGGCACTGCAAAACATTCTTTGATCTTCCCGTTGAGATCGGTTTCAATCATCAGGGAAGCGATCCTGATCATATTTTTAAATGCAATGGCATGAGAAATGCCGTGCCCGATGATAACAGGTTTGGATACACCAAGAACCGGAACGCCCCCATATTTTTCAAAATCGAACCGTTCAAAATATTCATCATGGATATTGCGGCTTTTGGAAATGTCATGAATGCTTTCTGCCAGTTTTAATACAACATTCCCGGTAAATCCTTCACAAACAAGTACATCGGCTTTGTTCAATAAAATATCACGCCCTTCGATATTGCCGGTAAAATTTATTTGTTTGTTTTCTTTCAACAGCGGGTAAGTTGCCTGTGCCAGTATATTTCCTTTGCCTTCTTCTTCACCGATGTTCACCAGGCCAACTTTGGGATTGTCTGTTTTTAAAATGTACTTTGAAAATAATGAGCCAAGTACCGCAAACTGGTTCAGGTTTTCAGGCTTGCAATCTGCATTCAAACCCACATCTACCAACAATCCAAGTGTGCCATTTTCCCTTGGCATATAAGCACCGATT
>JAYSWW010000056.1:0-14704 GCA_043717805.1 Ferruginibacter sp. | reverse complement strand
TTGGACATGGTTTTTGATTTAGGTAAGCTGAATACATTGAGTACCCATTATGGTGCCATGTACTGTTAATTGACAAATGAGGTAAAAACGAAGTTTTTACTATATGACAAGGGTAGCGTAAGCTACCTTTTTGTATATTAGTATTATGAAAATTATAGAGGTTAAGTTTACTCCAAACGAGTTTAGATTTGATGAGTTAGTATTGAATCCAAATATTAGTCCCGAAATGGGTTCTATTTCGGTTAAAACTAAAGAGACTATTAGTTATTCAGTAAAGCCGATGAAGCATTCGGGCATCTTAAATTTAAAAGTGTTTTGGATGCTTACTATAGAGAATGATACCCAAACTAAAGAATTGCTTTATTGTGAAACGCAGGATATAGTAAACCTATCTGAAATTATAAATTTAGACAATGAGGAAGAAGACCTAAAGAATTTGTGTAAGGAAACTTTTAAGCGGTTTTCTGATTACTTTGATTCACGCAAAATCGAATTGGGGTTGCTACAACGGAGTCTTTCACTTGAAGAATATCAAATTGTCCAGTTTTGTTCTTACGTAAAGACAAAGTTGATGTAGATAAGGTTACAATCTCGCCATAGTACTCCAATAAATCGTTGCTTTGATCCTCGCTCTGGGGTGGCGAGGGTGCATTTTCAAAACTATTTTCTTTGCGCCTGTTTAACATAACATTAATTATAAGCACAAAATCAATTATATATGGCCAACTCATATAGCAGCCGGTTTATAATGGTACATTTGTACCATGATACAGGCGGATTCTATTACAGATAACATTCTTGGAAAATTAAATATCAAATCGCTTAACCCCATGCAGCATGCAGCGATAAAAGCTGCAAAAGAAAATGATGAGATCATTTTATTGTCTGCAACAGGCTCGGGCAAAACCCTGGCTTTTTTGATCCCTGTTTTAGAATCCCTGGATCCGGATCTTAAAAAGATCCAGGCATTGATATTGGTTCCTTCCCGTGAACTTGCTTTACAGATCGAGGATGTTCTTAAAAAGATCCAGACGGGTTATAAGATCACCAGTTGTTATGGTGGCCATAAACGGGAAATTGAGGAAAACAATCTCGTACAGCCCCCGGCAATCATTATTGCAACACCGGGCCGAATGGCCGATCACATCCGAAGGAAAAATGTTGACCTGTCTCTAACCCTTTTCCTGGTTTTGGATGAATTTGATAAAAGCCTTGAACTCGGCTTTCTCGAAGAAATGCAGTTCATCATTCAGTCTTTACCGGATGCAAAAAAACGAATGCTTACGTCGGCAACTTTTGCTGTGGAAATTCCCGCTTTTGTTAAAATGAAACATGCAGTGAGCCTTAATTTTTTTGGTAACGAAACCAATAAACCGGATTCTCTTACCATTAAGACCATTCTTTCGCCCGATAACGATAAACTGGAAACGCTTTTCAACCTGATCTGTTACCTTAAAAATACTTCTACCATTGTATTCTGCAACCACCGGGAAGCCGTTGAACGGGTCAGTAATTTCTTATCTGGTAAAGGGATCATAAATGTTTTCTATCATGGTGGCATGGAACAACATGATCGTGAGGTTGCCCTCGTTAAATTTAAAAACAGCAGTTCAGATATATTGGTAACAACCGATCTTGCCAGCCGCGGACTTGACATTGCAAATATCCGTAGTATCATTCACTATCACCTGCCCGCCAATGAAGATGCTTTCATTCACCGCAATGGCCGCACAGCCCGTATGGATGCTACCGGTAATGTATATATTATTATCAACCCCGAAGAAGAAACACCTGCTTATGTAAGGGATTCTGCAGAAGAGTTGATCATTTCCGGGGAACAATCTTTACCCGAAAAACCAAAGTGGAGCACCCTCTTCATTGCGGCCGGAAAAAAAGATAAGATCAACAAAATAGACGTCGTCGGATTTTTATCAAATAAAGGGAATCTGAAAAAAGACGAGATCGGTTTGATCGATGTTAAAGATTTTGCTGCTTTTGCAGCCATCAGAAAGTCGAAGATCGGTCATGTGGTAGAACTTGTGAAAAATGAAAAGATAAAAAATAAAAAAGTGAAGATCGCTGTGGCGAAGTAATATGTCATTGTGAGGAATGAAGCAATCTACCAGTATAATTTCTTCTAATTATCTCTATAACTTCATTATTCGCAATTTAAATTGCTTATTCTTCTTTTTTCAATTCCCCGATATCTTCTATAAGCCTTTCCATCTCTAAAGGCAACGTGCCATTGTAAACGCCCCGTATTCTTCTTTGTTTATCCAGCAGGATAAAATTTTCTGTATGTAAAAATTCATTTCCTGTCTGATAATAACCAATGGTATCCCCTGCATAATATTCCTTTTTCGCCAGCCTGTAAATATCATCCTTACTACCGGTGAGTAAATGCCATTTGCCACTGATCACTCCCTTTGCAACGGCATATTTTTTTAATACAGGCACACTGTCCATTTCGGGTGTTACCGAATGTGAAAGGAACATTATTTCTTTATCATTTATAAATTTGTCCTGCAGCATTTTCATGTTGGCTGTCATTTTTGGACAAATGCTTGCGCATTTTGTAAAAATAAAATCTGCCACATAAATTTCCCCGTCAACCGTTTTTTCTGTTACTTTTTTACCATCCTGGTCTGTAAATGAAAAAGCAGGTATGCGATGAATGGTTGAATAGGATGCATCATTTTTTGAGATCCATTCAGGCGTAAAATCAGGCTTATTGATAAAGGGCAAGGGCAATGTTTCAGGTTTGTTCATACATCCGGCTACCAGTATTGATAAGATGAGATAATTATTTTTTGATATTCTCATTTATTTTTTATTATTTAAAATATTTTTCTGCTTATCAATGACCCAATTACCCGGATTGATGCATGTTTTTAAACCGATCAACCCGTATTTTTTCCCATTCCTTTTTACATAATTGGCCCTGACAGATCCGTTATCCCACCAAAGCCTCTGACTACCCTCTTCAATTCCGTTCTGATAATGAAATTCCTTTGTCAACAATCCTGATGAATACCATTCTTTGAATATGCCGTTGTATTCATCATTATAAGTTTCAAAATAGAACTTTTGTTTTCCATCAGGCCACCATCCCTGATGAATACCTTCTTTTCTGCCGTTGATATAGAATCTTTTTACAGCAATTTGTTTATTTGGATACCATTTTTGCTGATCCCCTTCTTCCAACCCGTTAAAAAAAGATTGCAGCATTGCTGTATCGCCATTTTTGTATTGCGTATAGCGGTAACCGGTAAAATATTTCTCATCATAATAAACCGTATCCTGGTGATTGCTGAAACCACTATCCATTGAATTTACGAAATTCAATGGAACTGTTTTGGCGATTTTTGGTTCTGAAAAAAAAACTTTCTTTTTAGTGCTGCAAGAAACAATACTAAAAAGAAAGCCCAGTAAAATGAAATTAATTCTCATCGTATTTCCCTGCCGGTTTTTTTATTCCCTGCAGCGTTTATAAATATTATTGTGTAACCGTACCCGGGGTTCCCCAAAAACCATTTCCGTTCAGGTATGGTGCAGTTGCTTCAAAATGATAATGATAAATACCAGCGGGGTAATCTGTTGTAGCGTGTGTATGGCCATGGTATACATCAAGCCCTGCAGGGGCTGCTCCGCCAGTCTCCTGTGGGCCGTAAACAGGGAATCCATCCAGTAAAAAGCCCATTAAAGAAGATTTTGTTGCACGTACAGTGGTTAAATAAAGCGGCTCAACATGGTAGTGATACATGCCGGAATTTTGCGGATGACCCCACCATTGGTCGAAACCATTTACTTCATTTGTTAAAGGAGAACCACCGGCAGCATACTGGTTAAAAAAAGGAACACCATCTAAGGCAACACCAATGGCCCCCATGGGTGTTGCACTGTGCGTTGCTGCCACAACAGGATTTGCAGGTATTTTAAAGGTCAAATTCTGAGCAATGATCGAATTTGGATTTCTTACAAAATTCCCTCCACCAAATGTTGTACCTGTAAAATTTTCATACAATGGATTGCCTGCAGGGTAATAAGCGCTTTTATGATCGGGTAATGATTGGCATTTGATGGTTACAAATGTGCCATCGAATGTAATACTGGTTGCCCCATAGATCTGGTTGTAAACAGCAGGTAATGTTGGCCCCGTTCCATTATTAACCGTTAAAGAAATACTGCAACTTTGTCCGCCAAAATTTAAAGCAAAAACAGCAATACCTGCGGCTGTTGGTGTTCCGGTAACTGAATAAGATAAGTTTCCATTTCCATTGGCTAATGTTCCTGCTTGTAAAGTAGCTGTTAAACCGCTAACCCCGGTTGATGCTATACCTGAACCAATAAGATATGCAACAGCATTCCCACCACTATAAGGCACGGTAGCAGTTGCTGAATAAGCAGTATTGATCTGTGCAGTTGAAGAAAATGATACGCTTCCACAAGCAAGGGCTGAAATACTGGCCGATGGATTAATTGTAGTGTCGCTTTTTTTACAGGCAGAAATAGCAGTTAAAATTGCCAATCCTGTAATTATTCCCATTTTTTTAATTTGCATTCGTTTGATTTTTTATTTTAGACGATGAAACGAAAAGAATCCTTTGTTGAATGTTTAAATATTTAATTAGGGATGAGTTGCTGGTTCTTCTTCTCTGCCCGGCGGCGGCGGATGATTTCCGGGTACGGGAGGCCGTCTTTTTGGGCCCCCCATCCTGCTAAGTGCATCTTTAATGATCTCATCAAACTTTTTTTGCTGATCTGGATCGCACAGCGCCCTTATCTTTTGAAAATGCCTGAAAGTGATCATATCCAATTGCTGATCATAAGAAGTTGCCTTTTTACTATACTCATTTAGCAGGGAATCAGGTACATTTGGGTTATTCAATAAAGAGAACAGTGTGTCTTTTGCTTTGCGAATACTATCCTGCAACTGCCTTTGGTTGGCCCGGTGTAGATCACGCAATTGCTTGTATGCCAATTGCTGTTGCTTGGTTAATTGCAATTCTTTTGTAAGAAATTCAAAAACCTGCCCGGGTGCTTCTGCTGGCTTCCTTCCTGTTTCCTCCTGCCTTTTATGGGTCCAAAATAAAGTTAGGGTAATAATATTTGCAACCAGTAAAACCAGGGTAACAATGGATAACCAGCGATTATTTTTAAGTTCAGACATTGGTTTCTATTTATTCATATACAACTGTCGAATTAAGGCCATATGCAACTGCAAAAGATTCTATGGTTGCTTTATTGTCTGGTTGTTTTGATGAAATGGGATATTTAGCCCCATCATTAAATTTCAATAAAAAAATAATATTTACAATTAAAATAAGTGATAATGAAGCAGCAAGGAATGAAGGGCGGAATAATAAAAGCGGTTGTTTATTGTACTCCCTTTCACGTTCCATCCTGGCAACCAGACGGGTATAAAAATAAGGAGAGGCCTCTACAGGCTTTATCCCTTCTATACTTTCAAATATGTCAGCTTCGCTTTTTTCTGATTTATCTTTCATATAGCTGTTATGAATGTTTAGACGATGATTTTAAAAAAAATCTTCTTTAAGGCTTGTTTATTTTTTTTCGCAGGTTTTGTTTGGCCCTCTGAAGTAAAGAATCAACAGCCGATTCTGATAATTCCATTATTACAGCAATCTCTCCGTAACTCAAACCATCCATTTTATTGAGGAGAAAAGCAGTTTTTTGTGATCCGGGTAGGGTTTCAATCAGTTTAAAAAGAAAGGCTGCATTCTCTTTACGGTCAAGTTGCACACCGGGATGATCAAATTCGGGCACATCATACAAAAGATCATTTTTATCAGAAAATAAACGATTGATAAGGGCAAAACGCTTTTTACGTTTCTTGCTCCTGGTATGATCCAGGCATTTTGTGATGGTAATACGATAAATCCAGGTAGAAAGTTTTGCATTTTCTTTAAACTGCTGAATAGATTGATAAACCTGTATAAAAACTTCCTGTGCAATATCCTCAGCATCGTGCTGATTTTGTAAAAAATTAAGTGCTGTATTGAATACCTGCTGCTGAAAAAGAGTTACCAGTTTCTTAAATGCTTCCTCATCTCCCAGCCTGAGTTGTGATACTATTTCCTTTTCTGACAAGTAATGTGCTTTTTTAATTAGAATCTACAACTTACAAAACCCTGAACTGAAACAAAGAAAAAAGATGACATCTTTTTAATAAGATGTCATCTCTTTTCTTTGATTTCGTTCTTACATCCCCGGCGGGCGCATTTGCATATTGCCTCCGGGCATTCCGGGCATCATTTGATTTGCCTGCGACTGGCTGTTGAACTTATTTAACCTGTAAACAAAACTCAGCATAAAATAACGGCCCAGCCTGTTTGTCCTGGTATCAGTAATTGCACTGGATGTAACTGACCTGTTAACACTTATGTTTTCATTCAACAGATCAAATGCCTGCAGTTTAATGGATGCATTCTGTTTTTTGAACAATGCTTTTTCAAGTGTTGCATTTATAATAAGCGGATCTGAATTTACATTGCTGGCATAACCGGAATTCAATGATTTATCTATATCATAACTGAATTTCCAGTTTTTGGGAAAGAAGAAACGGGATGAGTTGCTTAGTGTCCATGTGCTCACATTCGTATTGGTATTTATTTGTGTCTGTAAAGAATATTTTGAACTGTTAAGGCTGTAATTGATTCCCAGCGTGGTTTCCAGCCATTTTTTTATCTTGATATCTGTTGCAAAACGCTGGCCTGCCAGCCAGTTTGTTCCTTTATTCTTTTCATAATTTACAAATGAAACATTGTTGTTGTAAGTAACATTTCCTCCAATATTGAAAACATATTTCCTGTTTTGTATGGGTTTGGAGAAATTATAAAACCCAAAAACGGTATAAAAGCCGTCACTGTTTTGGTAGCGTGTTTCCTGCCTGCCAAAACCCTTGTCAATGACATTGTTTACGATCTTGTCTTTGGTAAATGAAAAAGATATGTTGCTAAAGAAAACATTTCCGGTGATGAAATCAAAATTATTATACCTTAAACTCAAAGTATTGGTGAATTCGGGTTTCAGGTTTGGGTTGCCTATGGTAATGTATTGCGGATTGGAACTGTCTGCCACCGGCTGTAACTGGTTGTATCCCGGCTGGTTTGTATTTCCATTGTAATTGATATTGAATGACCGGCTTCTTGAAAAATTATAGGCAAACCTGATCACCGGATAATAATTCAGCAAATGTTGGGTATAATCGTATTTACCCGTTACAGAATTGCTTTGAATACTTGCTGGTTGAACGGCAAATCCGATCGTATAATTGTATTTCTTTTCATTGGTCCTGAAATTCAGGCCAAACTTATTGGTGATATATACGTTGTTGTAAATATTGCTCAAACCCTCTGAATAAGTTTTTACACCTGTTACAGGGTCTACATTGAATGTTTCTTTATCATTTCCGGTGAATTGTTTATTGTATGCATAATTAAATTCGAGGCTGTTTTTTTTGCTCAGCGGTTCAATATAAGAAGCACGGATGCCGTAATTGTGATTGTTGTTATCCTGAACAATATGCTGGTAAAGGTCAATGTCAAATGAAGAATTGTTCGGGAAATACAGCGTACTCAGGTTCTGGTAATCATTTGTTGCTTCTGTTGAAGATTTTCCTCCGCTCAGGTTCAATGACAATGTCCTTCCTCTTCTGGCAAAGCGGTGATTGAACAATAAATTACCATTCACATTGGGCGCAGATGAACGGCCAGCCTGTTTTGTAGTGCCATCATTGTTTTTGATACCGTTGTTTCCCAGGAATAAAAAGTCGGAAAAATTATCACTGGTTGATTCATTGTAAGAAATGGACGGATTGAATTTAATATAATTGAATGAATCAATCTTGTATTCAATGTTAAATGAAAAACGGTGATTGTCATTGATGGTATAATCATCGGAATTTTGAATATTGGTGCTGCTGCTGTCTTTAAATATATTTTGTTGTGATACATTTTTTATGGTGCTTGTTCCCCTTCTTGAAAAACTATAACTGCCATATGCTGATACTTTTGGCCCCCATTCATCACGGTAATTAAGTCCGATTGATTTTGTAGTTGCAATGCCGTCGTTGTTGGCAAAATTACCCAAGGCAGCACCCACTCCACCGCCACCCCTTCCAATTCCCATACTGCGAACCATACTGCCGATCATATTGCCCACTGCACCTCCGCCAAAGTTGAATGTACTGGCATTGGTATTATTGAGGTTACCTATCAATGATATCTGCTGGTTGTTATTAAATTTATTTACAGAAACAGCGCCGAGGTAACGGCCTTCCGTACCTCCCCCTGCTGTGATATTTCCAAAATAACCTTTGTTCTTATCTTTTTTTAACTGGATGTTCATGGTCTTTGAAGGGTCGCCATCCTTCACTCCTGTAAATGCGGATTGATCGCCGTAATCATCAATGATCTGGATCCTGTCTACCATATCAGCATTGATCTCCCTTGTGGCAGTTGTAACGTCACCTCCAAAGAATTCTTTTCCATTTACTTTTACTTTGGTAACCTGTTTGCCCTGTGCTGTTACATTCCCTTCTTTATCAACCTGCACGCCCGGTAATTTTTTCAATACTTCTTCTACATTGTCATTTTTCCGGTACATGGTACTGTCTATAACAAAGGAAACTGTATCTTCTTTTATCTGCACTTTATTGGATTCGAGCGTTATCCCCGCAAGCGTATTATCACCCGGTACCATTACAACATCAAAAATTGATTGTTCGCCGGATGCGTTGCTGAAATCATAGCTGTTCCTGAAAGTTTTATACCCCACATATGTTACAATAATGGAAACATTTTTGGCTGGCACTTTCTTAAAAATGAATACACCTTTATCATTGCTGACCGTTTTAAGGCTGTCTTTTTGTCCTTTGAAATATAGTATTACAGTGGCATTGGATAGTGTATTTCCTTCCGCGGTTTTTATCACAGCACGAATATCTATGCTTGCCTGAGCCATTGCTACTGTGGTAAAAAGCAAAAGAGATATAATTGTATATATTACTTTCATATATTTATTTTACTGAAATGCTGTACTTATTTTATTAAAATTATCTACGAAAGTAGTTCATACATGCAAGAATGAAGGACCACTCATCCTAAATAATTTATAAATAGTAGTTAATATATCAAAACACACGGATGGCTATATTGTTTGGAATGACAGGATAAAATCAAATACGGTTTTCTCAAACTCCTGTTCTTCATTGAAAAGAAAGCTATGCTTTACAGGCAATACATAGATAGGGAATGAGGAAAGTTCATGAATGTACTTATGCAGCCGCACAGCATCTTTTTCTGTTGTAAGTATGATCTTGTTTTTAGATTCAAGTTTTTCAAAATGTTTCTTGATATCTTTCAGGTCATCGATGGTAAAAATATGATGATCGGGATAGCGGATCATATCATATGAATGTACATGAGTGGTTAAAAACTGCATCAACGGCTTGGGATTGGCGATACCGCATAAAAGCAATACATCTGTTTCTGCTCCGATGTTCATTTGCTTTTTATTAAAAAGCTGGTATGGTTGTCCATATAATATTTCTGTAAAAAATACCTGTTGATTTGGTAAAGGGCTGATCTCTTTTATCAATTCATTTTTCTCATCAATGGTAATCCCGGAAATGCATTTTGTAATGATAATGATATCGGCTCTTTTACTGCTTGATTTTATATCACGGAGATCGCCGGCGGGTATCATAAAGTCCCTGGTATATAAATTCTGGTAATCAGACAGCAAAATATTCAACCCTGCTTTTACAGTGCGGTGCTGAAAAGCATCATCGAGGATGATCACTTCAGTATCAGGCTTTTGATGAAGAATCTGGGGAATTGCAAACAACCGCTCTTCGCCTACTGCCACTGTTATGCCCGGGAATTTCTGGTGAAACTGCATAGGTTCATCGCCAATATCTATCGCTGTAGTTGATTCATTTGCAATGGCGAATCCTTTTGTTTTTCTTTTATAACCACGGCTAAGCGTAGCTGTTTTAAACCTGCTTTGCAGCATTGTTACCATATATTCCACCATGGGAGTTTTACCTGTACCTCCTACTGCAAGGTTACCTACGCAAATAACAGGAAAATTAAAAGCAGCAGACTTCAGAATATTCTTATCAAACAACAGGTTCCTGAACCATATAACAATGCTGTAAATGATGGCAAAAGGAAAAAGCAGGTATCTGAAACTTTTTAACAAGGGTTTTCTTTAAATTAAGATAAATCAGTTCATTTTAAATGCAAATTTGGCGGATTCATTTTTTATAAATCACCCGGGATCATTTTTCCTGTATAAAGATAGAAAATATGGTGCTGCCATAATTGCGCTCTGTACGGTAATGTGCTGTTTTTTTATAATCATTGCGGGGTGTATGTTCCAATACAAACCAGCCACCCGGATTCAATAATTTTTTTTCAAAGACCAAGCGTGGCAACTCATCAATACTCGTCAACGCATAAGGGGGTCCTGCAAAAATAAAATCAAAGGATTCATTGCATTTATCTATGTATTTAAATACATCTGATTTTAGTACCTTGAAATTATGAAAATTCAGCAATGCAGCAGTATTCCTGATAAAATCGAACATGTGGCTGTCTTTTTCAATAATGGTAAGGTCCTGCACTCCCCTGCTCGCCAATTCATAACTGATACATCCGGTGCCTCCAAAAAGATCGAGGGTTTTTAAAGATTCAATTTCAAGATTGTTTTGCAATATATTAAACAACCCTTCTTTCGCAATATCTGTTGTTGGCCTGGTATAAGGCATTTTTGCGGGTGGTGATATTTTTCTGCCACCATGTATGCCACTTATGATACGCATACTGCTAACCCTGTTAAATGACTGAAGAAATGGGAAGGATAAAATGTAATCCTTTCATGTAACGCTGTTTTCTGATCGGTATTCTCAAATTCAATGTTTAGAAAATATCCATACAATTCAGCAAATAATTTTGATTTTTCATCTATCATCCCGCTTAATAACAATGAAACATCTTCCGGCCTGGTATCATATTGTTCACAACAATTTAATAAATGGTAAGCTGCATCAACCGGGGTAATGTAATTGAAATACTGGACCAATTGAAGTGATGGTCCGTCAAATAAAAAAACTTTGATACTGTTGTGGAAGAAAATACTGTAAAGCAATTTATTTTTAGGTTTCATCAGTTGCAATTGCAGGCAGGTAGCATGAAGAACCGACGCTTTTGGAAACTGTTGTGAAAAAACATTTTCAATTTTTTTATGTATTGCATATACATTGTGAACAGGAAATCCTATAACCGGTTCAGATTTAATATTACTTTCAGCACCTGTTGCATAAACCAAATTCAACATAGCTTCGGCAGTCAATGGTTTATAATGATCTTCCGGGATCAGCAATGATTCTTTAAAATCATAGCAAATAGTTACGGAAGCATGTGTTTTATTGAACGCAGGATTCAGGTGCAACATATTTTCGATGGCATCGGCCATTGAACCTGGTAAACATTTTTCAGTTAGCTGATAAACAGAAATACCTTGAATGTAATAAGGTTCTTTTGTGAACCAAATAAATGAAACACCATAACTTCCGGCTTCTATGAGCAAATGCATATGCTCATAATCGGTGTTAACAGGCAGTATATTAAAAGCTATTTTCAAATAAATTATTTAGGCAGGCAAAATAAGATAATTTTGCTGACTTTATGGAAAGTACGACACTAATAAATGATTTAAGGGTTAAAGTAAATAACAGGCAGATCCTTTCCATTGCATTGCCTATCACACTTGCCATTCTCATTCCGCAGTTGAATATGCTGACCAACAACATTTTCCTCGGCCAACTTAGCAAGGAAGCACTTGGAAATGCAGGTATTACCGGCGTGTTTTATCTCATATTTGCCATTGCAGCAAATGGTCTGAACAATGCCCTTCAAACCGTTTTTTCCAAATATGCAGGAAGCGGGGAAAGTGGTTTATTCAAAACAATCCTGACACAGGGAATAAGAATAAGTATTCAGTTTGCTATATGCTGCATATTATTCACCTGGCTGATCGCTCCTTTTATCATGAAGGCAGTTGCAGATCCGGCAGCTTTTCCCCAGGAAATGAGTTTTTTAAAGATCCGCATCTTTGGGCTCCCATTCCTCTATCTCTTTCAAATGGGAAATGCCTTTCTGGTTGCAACACTGAACAGCCGTTACCTGATGATCGGTTTCATTACAGAAGCTTTTGTAAATATCCTATTCGATTACCTGCTCATATTTGGAAAATTTGGTTTCCCGCAAATGGGATTTAATGGAGCTGCTGTTGCATCTGTGATCGCAGAATTTGTGGGAATGATCGTTGTTTATACAGTGCTTATTAAAACAGGGTTAAAGAATAAATATGGATTATTGAAGAACTTTACATACGATCCAAAATCAAGTAAAGAAGTTTTTAAAGTGGCCGTTCCACTGGTGTTACAATATATAATCAGCATAACTACCTGGCTGATCTTTTTCCTGCTCATCGAATCAAAGGGTGTAATGGCCAAATCCATAAGCAATGTAATGCGTAATGTGTTTGGACTTGCGGGTGTGTTTGTGTGGGCCCTTGCAAGTACCAGCAATGCTATGGTGAGTAACCTCGTAGGACAAAGGCGTGAGGACCTGGTAATGGAAGCCATCAAAAAAATATCTTACTGGAGCCTCGGTTTGTGTGCGTTCATGTGTTTATTGTTGAATTTGTTCCCGGAACTGTTTTTTCGGCTGTTTGGCCAGGACGAAACATTTGTGCAGGCAGGCATTCCTGTTGTAAGGATTGTAACATTGGGAATGTTGTTGATGAGCATTGCCAATATCTGGCTGAATGGCGTAACCGGCACGGGAAAAACTAAGGTGAACCTGGTTATCGAGATCGTAGCCATCACTCTTTATCTTGTTTATACCTGGATATTTATGAAGGTTCATTATATATCTCTGACAATGGCCTGGAGCAATGAATTCATTTACTGGTCCTCAATATTTGCGATGGCATTTTTTTATATGAAGAGCGGTAAATGGAAAACGAAAAACTAAAGCGTTGATTTGGAGATTTGATGATGTGGAAATGTGAAGATGTGCTAATGTGGAGAATATTAATATTTGCAAATCAGCAAATCATCACATCAGCACATCGCAACATCTTCACATTTCCAATTATTTACTTATCCATTTATTATTCTCATAATTCACATCCGGGAATATTTTATCGGGATCGATTGTAACGGATTTCAATTCTTCTTTTTCATCGATCCTGACTTTGAATGTTGCTGTATTGTTCCAGATCTCCACGGGCAATTTTAAACTTCCTTTTTTACCTGACTTTGTTTCATAGCTTAATAAAACGGGCATCGCCATCTGGTCGAGGTTTGCAATGCTTACGATGGCACCGTTACCGGTAATATTATTATCATAAGAAACGCCTGTAATTGACTGATCGAGCATATAATTTTCCAGGAACCAGCCACGCCAGAACCAACCCAAGTCTTCACCGGAAACGTTTTCCATTGTACGGAAAAAATCCCAGGGTGTAGGATGTTTGAATGCCCAGCGGCTGATATATGCTTTGAAGGCATAATCAAATCTTTCGGGGCCAAGTACCTGATCTCTTAATAATTCCAGCCCATAAGCTGGTTTGTAATAAAGAGCTGACCCTATATTTGGTTCTTTCAGTGCATCCGGTATAGTCAAAATACTTTCAGATTCTGAATTAAACATATAAGGAATCAACAGGTCTTTTGAAACAGCAGAATTTTTATATTCTCCCTTGTTAAAATCCAATCTTGAAAAAGAATTAATGAAAGTATTGAATCCTTCATCCATCCATCCATATTTGCGTTCATTGCTTCCTACGATCATCGGGAACCAGGTATGGCCAAATTCATGATCGGTTACCCCAAACAGTTGGTCTTCCTGTGCATTGGATCCGCAAAAAACTATACCGGGGTATTCCATTCCCGATGCATTGCTTGCAACATTTGTAGCAACCGGGTAAGGATATTCAAACCAGCGCCTGCTATAATTCTCAATACTTCCCTTTGTATATTCTGTAGCCCTGCTCCAGCCATTTTTTCCGTTACTTTCAGGCGGGTAAACACTCATGGCAAGAGCTTTTTTACCGCTTGGCAAATTGATACGTGCTGCATCCCAGATAAATGATTTGGATGATGCCCATGAAACATCCCTTGCATTTTCAATCTTATAATGCCAGGTTAGTGTTTTGCCGGCTGATCTGGACAATGGAGCGGTTACTTCCTTTTCTGAACGGATGATGACAGTCCTGTCGCTTGACTTTGCTTCATTCAATCGGTTCAGCTCTTTGCTTGTAAGTACTTCTGACGGGTTTTGTAATTCACCGCTGGCAACTAAAATATGGCTGGCTGGAGCTGTAATACTGAAATCAAAGTTTCCATATTCCAGGTAAAATTCACCTGGTCCAAGGTATGGCAATGTGTTCCATCCCTGTATATCATCAAATACACACATTCGCGGATACCATTGGGCAACTGAATATATATTACCATTCTTTGTTTTTAAAATACCGCAACGGTCTGCTCCATATTCGGGTAATATAAATGAATAATCTATTTTTATCTTTATTACATCTCCGCTGGGTTTAACGGCCCTGGTTAAACGAATCTGCATCCTTGTGTCATTGATGATATAATCTGCCC
>JAYSWW010000055.1:0-2243 GCA_043717805.1 Ferruginibacter sp. | reverse complement strand
CCTAAATTGAAAGAAATATATAAAAAAATGTTCTCTATTTTAAAGGAGCCAATTGTTTTAAAGAAAATTAATTAATTTATAAATTGTAAATCACATTCTCGTTAATTTAAATTGGAAATATTGCCCATATTTTTCCTTGCATAAATGGACATATTAGAATGATAATCACTTATAATAAAAGTACCTAAAAATCACAAAAAAATTGTACTGCTATTTTATACCTGAATGGTAAAAACCAACAAATACTCCATAAATTTTCATTATCAGAAATTAAACAAACAAGCCAAAGCAAAAATATCAGGCTTTACGTCGTTTATTCCTTTCATATATGAAAGTTTAATTTCTATATTTTTATGCTTTCTTCCAACACCAATTCTTACCCCTGCATTTGCTGCCGGTCCAAATGTATTGGATGAATAGGAATCAGTATATGTATTTGTATTGGGATCGTAATAATCTGTCAGAAAATCCCCATGATGATAACCAAATCCGGCGCCGACAAAATACCCAAATTTTTTCCTGTTGTCTTTAGTGGATCCTCTGCCCATATTTAAACTAACAATAACAGGAATATTAAGTACAAGCCCAACTGAGGTTGTGGTATTTCCATAAGTATCAAAAGAACTCCCTGTACTTGTTGATAATCCAAATGATAATGGAATACCTACTGATACTGAAAATGCTTCCTTCTCCAAAAAGTTAAAACGGGGAGAATACGTAAAACCCTCGCCATAAGACAGGTCACTACCGGTTCTGCTTTTAGAAGTTGCAATAACAGTTAAACCGGCACCATGCATAAAAGACTGGCAAAAAGAGGTACTGGCAAAAAGTAATATGACCAGCGATAAAGTAACTTTTTTCATAATTCAATGTTGTTTTGTAACAGGTAATAAAGAATACAATCATGTAAAACGGTGCAAATATATAGCAGGATATTTATTTTGACATGGAAATTATAAAAAAGGAGGAAATATTATCAAATGAAGGAACATCCAATAAGTAAAAAGATACATTTAAATTATAAGAAGATGAAAGGGATTCTGAGGAAATGACAGGTCAGTTTATTTACCGGTAAATTGTTCTAAATGAGTCTCAAAAGCTTGGTTTATTGTCAAAAGACAATCTATATGAAAATGAGTTTATTAATTTTTTAATTATATCACGGTGAATTTTTCAATTTCCTGGCCTATCGCCAAGCGGTAAACGCCTGTTTTAAAGCCAACGATACACAATTTAAATTCACTGCTGCCATTTGCTATTGCGCCTTTCCGGATCAGCCGGCCTGTTTCGTCTGTTATGATATAATTAATTTCATTGAACTTGTTACCGGCAGAACGAACTGTGAGAATTTCATTCAGTTCAACCTGGTAAGGAGATAAGATCACCTGTTGATGTATGTTCATTGGATTGGATTTTAAAAGTAGGTTTTTCAGAAGTTTGCATTTTTAAAAAACAGGGACCGGATTGTACGGACCGACCCCTGTTCTTAACATTCAGTTATTTTTTATTGATGTAATGTAACATCCGGCATTTCAGTTTCTCTTCCCCTGGATACCTGTACATTTGAAATAAGCGTATCCTGGTATGGACTGATCGGATCATAAAGAACAGAATAAATACCTTCATTCAGGCCTCTTATTTTGAATTCCCCGTTCCATGGAAATGGTATCGCATAAGCAGTATCCGTTGCATTGTAAACTTTGATGAGGGTAATGATATTGCGGGGAATTATTTTTCCCTCAATTTCACCCGTTCTGCTGTTACAATAAGATCTTAATTCGGGCTGAAGACAATAGTGGCCGTTTCTTCTCCTGATTGATTTTTGAACATTGAAATCAATTCGTATGATCGATTGCCCGTTCGGTAATGTATCAATACTATTGGTTAACAATTTTACATATACATAAGGCCTGCCATCGCAAATGCTTAGTGGTTCAGAATGCACACTGTCTGTCCATACAGAATTATTCGTTCCCAAAGTAAACCGGATCTTGGTAATCCTTCCCTGGCCAACAAGCCCGGTTGCCAATAAGGTATCTACGCCATTTCTCAACTGTAACAAGTCATAAACACCGGGCGAAATACCCAATGTATCCCATTGACCAAAACTATCATGGCCATGATGATCATCATCGCCATCATGGTCATCGTCGTGATGATTTCCATTGGATGAATCGATCTTAACTTCCACATATTGTATGTCGATCAGTACTTTAGTAAAATTGTAAGAGGGATCGTCATTC
>JAYSWW010000054.1:0-14706 GCA_043717805.1 Ferruginibacter sp. | reverse complement strand
GTTCAACCTTGAATTTTGCAAAATCAAGCCCTTCTGCAGAATTGTCGTTCATGCTTTGGGTAGTGAATTTGAGAATGGATCTTACATATGGGCTGAGGTCGGTGTAATGCAAAAAAGCATCTTTTTCAAAACCAACATCTATGAATGCGGCATTCAATCCGGGGATCAGTTTTTTAACTTTTCCCAGGTACAGGTCTCCAACAGCAAAGCTGGCATCAGCTTTTTCGCTGTGCAATTCCACCAGTTTTTTGTCTTCCAGCAAGGCAATTTCAACACCCTGCGGTACCGCATTAATAATTAGTTCCTTGGTCAAGCGTAAATTTTTAATCAGACACTATGCATCACGGAATGAAAACATAAATGGCATAATATAACAACAGCAATGCTATGATTATATTATGCATATAGATGAGTGTCCCGATGAAGCGTCGGGACACCGGTAAGGAAAAGTGAATTACTTCTTCTTATGACGGTTCTTTCTTAAACGTTTTTTACGCTTATGAGTAGCGATTTTATGACGTTTTCTCTTTTTACCACAAGGCATACCTAGTCTTTTTTTTGTTTAAAAAATAATTTTAAATTATGTTGTTTTCCTGGCTTTTATTATTTCAGGCTGTTTATCCGCTTATCTACTTCTTCTGTATAATGCGGATCATTTGCCAATCGTTTGCTGATATTATACCACCTGATCGCTTCCTCTTTATTTCCTTTGGCAGCATAAGCATCTGCTAGAAATGAGATCGCTTCAAGGTTTGAAGGCTGGTTTTTAACCACTTTCTGCAATCTCTCCAATGCTTTATCATATTGTCCCGATATCAATCCGCCAACACCCAGCACAAGTTGTGCTTTCATATTGTTCGAATCTTTGCGGGCAACTGCAAGTAACTCCTGAATGCCTTTCATCGTCTCCTGCGGGTTTCCGTTACGGCCTTTGCCGTAAATGTAGCAGCTTCCCAAACCAATTCTAAGGTCGTCATTTTCGGGGTTTAGCCTGATCGCCCTTTCAAATAAGTCAATGGCTTCGGTAATTTCCCAGTTTAACCTGGCTTCATCCTGCTCCCCTCTCAAGCCTTCTAAAAATAATTGGGCTGCGAAGGTGAGCTTTTTTTCTGAATTATCCAACTTAGCTGCTTTCCCAATGTAAAATAAATAAGGTTCGAATGAACGAATACTGTCTTTCCAGAAATCGGCGATGCCATCATAGGCAATAACCTGCTGTGCAGGAACATCGCCCCGGGTTATGCCATTTTCAAGTTTTGTAAGAGTTAAAGCCTGTACAGGCGTAAGTTTTTGTTTGGCTGATTCTATAAAACGCTGAACATCAAATGTTTTGATATTTGAAACGGTTTCAGCAGGAACCAGTTTTTTTTTGTTTTCTGTAGTACGGCCAAAAATGAATAGGAGTGCCACAGCCAATATGCCGGCACAAATCAATAAGAATTGTTTCTTCACTTAAAATAAATTAAACCTGCTAAACCTGGCAGAACGCAAAGTTACGTTACTCTTCGTTTTCATCATGAACTTCAGGTGCTTCTTTTACATTGGGAGAGGTTTTTATTTCCTGTACAAATTCTTTTGCAGGTTTAAAAGCAGGAATAAAATGTTCAGGAATTGCAACTGCTACATTTTTTTTAATATTTCTGCCGATTTTTGCAGCCCGTTTTTTAATGATAAAACTACCAAAGCCCCTGATGTAAAGGTTTTCACCACCAGCCAACGATGATTTTATTTCCTTGAACATAGTTTCTAAGGTTACCAAAACATCCACTTTAGGGATGCCGGTTTTGTCGGAAATTTTGTTGATAAGGTCTGCTTTTCTCATTTTGAATTGTTTATATGATAGAAAGATAAAAATAAAAGTTGAAAATTCAAAATAAGAAGGTGATTATCAATAGGTTTGTAAATAAGTATTTTTATAAATTCAATGCATATTAAAAAAGAATCATATTTTACCCGTCATTTACTTAAATGGAATACAAGCTTTAACAAACGGGAAATGCCATGGAAAGGCGAAAAAAATCCTTATAAGATTTGGTTGAGTGAAATAATTTTACAGCAAACAAGAGTTGAACAGGGACTTGCTTATTACAACAGGTTTATTAAAAACTTTCCTGCTATTCACAAACTTGCTTCAGCACCGGAAACCACTGTATTCAAATTATGGGAAGGATTGGGTTATTACAGCCGCTGCAAGAACCTGATAGCTACAGCAAAACACATTTCATCTGATCTGAATGGAAAATTTCCGGGTACATACGAAGATATTTTAAAACTAAAAGGCATCGGGCCATACACCGCTGCAGCCATTGCATCCTTTGCATATAATTTACCATATGCTGTTGTTGATGGAAATGTTATGCGTGTATTATCCAGGTTTTTCGGGATCAGCAAGCCCATTGACAGCACTGAAGGAAAAAAATATTTCGCGGCACTTGCCAATTTGCTTCTTGATAAAAAACAACCGGCATTGTATAACCAGGCCATCATGGATTTTGGTGCAACAGTCTGTAAGCCTCAACAGCCCATGTGTTCAACATGTATGTTGCAAAGTGAATGTTCCGCCTATCAATCCAATACAATACAAAAATTCCCAATAAAAGAAAACAGGCTGACAAGAAAAGACCGCTGGTTTTATTATGTGATTGCTGAATACAGGAACCGGTTTTATATAAAAAAGAGAACACAAAAAGATATCTGGCAAAACCTGCATGAGTTTATTTTAATTGAAAATGACAAAATGTTTGAACCAGGAAAATTAGTGGATTCAGCATTGTTCAAAAAAATAGCAGGTAAAAAATATAAACTGCTGAATATCTCCCGGACTTATAAACATCAGTTAACGCACCAGACGATTCACGGATGCTTTATACACATTAAGATCAGCGAACAGGTTTTTTTGGATGACCATGTGTTGGTTGAAAAATCAAAAATGACCGGATTGGCTTTCCCAAGGCTTATTACGCTTTATTTTGCCGGGGAGGGAAAACCATTATTTGGGTAGAATTTGTCAATTTTGCCTTCCATCTTTGAAAGATAAATTTGTATCTTTAAATTTGTTGAAACGCAGTATGAACCAACAAAACAATTAAAAAACCAACATCATGAGAGGCGTAAACAAAGTAATGCTGATAGGAAATTTAGGAAAGGACCCGGATATGCAGTTTCTGGAAGGAAATATTGGTGTTGCAAAATTTTCACTTGCCACAACAGAAACGTATAAGGACAGGAGTGGAAAATTAATATCACAAACTGAATGGCATACGGTTGTATTGTGGCGTGGTTTGGCAGAACTGGCACAGAAATATTTACACAAAGGCAGCCTTGTTTATATTGAAGGCCGCTTAAAAACCCGTAGTTGGGAAGATAAAGAAGGGAATAAGAAATTTGCCACAGAAATCGTTGGAGATAACCTGATCATGCTGGATAAAAGAAACGATGGCAGCATGCCTGCACATGGTTTTGATGAACATGAAAGCCATGGAAGTACGGAAAACCCTCCTACAGATGAAAACGGGAATGAAAGGTTGCCTTTTTAAAATTATATTTTGAGAGATTGGTTCTCTTGAAATGATTGTTTACATAAATTACGTTGCTTTGGACTATCACTCGGTCATCGGACCCGGAAAAAATATTTTATTGAGTTTTTTGGCCATAACGCCTGCAGCCACTACCATACTTATCTTTATCATTTTCATCCTGTTTATAATCTCCTTCCTGGTTGCAGGAAGTGAAGTTGCTTTTTTTTCTTTGACACTAAAAGATATCAATATCTTAAAAACACGTCAGCAACCTTCATTCAGGCGGATTGTAACTTTGCTGGAACAACCAAAAACATTGCTTGCCGCAATGCTGATAACAAATAGTTTTGTAAATATCGGAATCATATTAATTTCAAATATCCTGATCGATAGCTGGTTGGCCGGTTTTAATTTCGATTTCTGGATCATTTTTTTAATTAAAGTAGTTTCTGTAACCTTCTTACTGGTTTCGTTTGCAGAGGTACTTCCAAAAGTATGGGCCACCCATCATAAGATCTGGTTTGCATCAATGGCATCTCTGGTGATTGAAATTTTCAGCAGCCTGTTTTACAGGTTAAGTAAAAGGCTGGTTAAGTTCAGTGATAACATCGAAAGAAAATTATCTCCTCAAAATTCAACTGCAATGGATAACAGCAATCTTGATTATGCCATTGACCTCTTACCCGAACACGAAGCATCCATTGAAGAAAAACAGATATTAAAAGGGATCAGGAAGTTTGGTAATACAATGGTGAAACAGGTGATGCGTACAAGGCTGGATGTTAGCGGGATAGATATGAATGCAGGTTTTAAAGATGTGATAAAGAGAGTGGAAGATCTTCATTATTCAAGGTTGCCTGTATATAAAAACAATCTGGATGAAATTGCCGGGATGCTTCATACAAAAGACCTGCTGCCTAATTTGAACCAGGCCGATGATTTTGACTGGCATTCTCTGATCAGGGTTCCGCATTTTGTGCATGAACAGAAACTTATAGAAGACTTGTTACAGGAATTCAGAACAACCCGGAATCACTTTGCAATTGTAGTGGATGAATTCGGGGGTACATCAGGAATTGTAACCCTGGAAGATATCATGGAAGAAATAATCGGCGATATCAAAGACGAATTTGACGATGAAGAAAGCGGCAATAAAAAAATTGATGACCATAATTATATTTTTGAAGGAAAGACAATGATCAATGATGTTTGTAAAGCAATGAATCTTCCTGCTGATACATTTGATACGGTGAGGGGCGACAGCGATTCACTTGCCGGGCTGGTACTGGAGATCGCAGGTGAGTTTCCGCAGGAAAATGAAACACTTATACAGGGAGATTTTTCTTTTATTCCGCTTGAAATAAACAAAAACAGGATCGATAAAGTAAAAGTTATTATTAAACAGTTAGAAACAGGAAATTCTTAAATGATCATTAACCACAATTCCAGGCTAAAATATTTCTTCTTTTTTATTTTATCGATCTTTCTTTTTATATGCTTTCAGGCATGTAATTCCACTTATACATCAAAAAAGAAAGGATATTTTAAGATCGACTTACCGAAACACGATTATGTTTCGTTTGACAAGCCTGATTTTCCTTACAGTTTTGATTATCCGGCTTATGCACAGGTAATGAAAGACAGCACTTATTTCGACAGCAACCCTGAAAATCCATGGTGGATCAATATTGATTTTCCCGGGTTGAATGCCCGCATATTTTTAAGTTATAAGGTCATCGGCGGAAAAGCCATGTATAAAATAAAACAGCCCGACGGAAGTTACAAAGATTCTACCGGCATCAATCAGTTTGATAAAATGGTGAACGATGCTTTTAACCTTACCAATAAGAACCAGGCTATTTCTTCTTCTATAAAAGACAGTTTTTTTCATACCAGGAACGGAATAACCGGTGTTTTCTTTAAAGTAGGCGGAAATGCTGCAACTGCTAAACAGTTTTTTGTAAGCGATACCAGCAAACATTTTTTAAGAGGCGCATTGTATTTTGATGCTACACCCAATGTTGATTCACTGAAGCCGGTTCAGGATTTTCTGCAGGTAGATATGGACAGGTTGATAAACAGTTTTCGCTGGAAGGGGAATTGATCGTTAAAAGGTTTAAATCGTTTAATGTTAACGCATGCTTCAATAACCTTTAAACCTGTTCAACCTTTTTAAGTATTTTTGCCGCCATGATAGCAATTGATAATATATTGGTCAGCGACCAGCTTATTAGTGAACAATTTGTTTGCGACCTGCATAAATGCAAAGGAGCTTGTTGCGTGGATGGAGATGCCGGTGCTCCATTGGATAGAAAAGAATTAAAAAATATTGATGATGTATTTGATGCTGTGTTGCCTTATTTGAATGAAGAAAGTAAAGCAGAGATCTCCAGGCAGGGCCGGTACGTTCATGACAAAGAATTCGGATGGGTTACACCTACTATCAACAGCAAGGTTTGTGTGTACGGTATTAAAGACAAAGATGGCATTGTAAAATGCGGAATTGAACAGGCTTATATTGATGGGAAAGTGAACTGGAAAAAACCGGTAAGTTGCCATCTTTTTCCCGTTATCAGCAAGCAAAGCAGCAACGGGAAAACCCAATATGTAAATTATGAACCCAGGGAAGATCATTGTAAAGCAGCATGTTCACTGGGGAAAAAACTAAAAGTACCGGTTTACCGTTTTTTGAAAGAACCATTGGTAAGGAAGTTTGGCCAGGAATTTTATGACGCACTGGATGCAACAGCAACTCATTTAAAAAAATAATATCTACCTGCCTGAAAAAGGCTTTAAAAAATCCTCAATGCATTTTACAATGAAAAGAAAAATAAACTTCTTATTACTCATTTCTTATTATGTATTTCTTATTGCCCTTTCTTCCTGCTCTGTAAACAAAGCCAGGATTGACAATGACATTAAAAAGTATTTTGATGAAAAAAAGGTAGAAGGTTGTTTTACAATGTTGAATAATACAGATGGCCAGATTTCGGTTTATAATATGGCGATGGATACTTCAAGATTTAATCCCGCTTCAACATTTAAGATCATTAATTCACTGATCGGTTTGCAAACCGGAATCATAACTGATGAGAATATGGTTATCAAATGGGATGGATTAACCAGGCCAAGAACAGAGTGGAACAAGGATATGGATATGAAGGAAGCTTTTAAAGTAAGCGCTGTTCCATATTACCAGGAAGTTGCAAGGCGTATCGGAAAAGATACCATGCAGCAATGGATAGACAGTATCTATTATGGAAACAGGAATGTTTCAGGCCCCATTGATTCCTTTTGGCTGAACAACACATTGAAAATATCGCCCGATGAGCAATTGGGGTTGTTAAAGAAATTGTATTTTGACCAGTTGCCATTTAGAAAAAGTGTACAGCAAACTGTTAGAAATGTAATGCTGCAGGAAGACAATACCCTTTATAAATTAAGCTACAAAACAGGCTGGGGGTTTGATGAATCAAAGAATAACATCGGATGGGTTGCAGGTTGGGTAGAAGAGAACAGGCATGTTTATTTTTTTGTAACATTGATAAGATCAGCCGATCCGGCAATGGACATCAGGGCCGTGAGAATGGAGATAACGAAAAATATCCTTAAACATTATGGTTTCCTGGAAGGGAAAAAATAAGTGACAAATATTTATAGTTTCGATTTACATGTTTGGCTTGTTGAATATACCAACAAGGTCTTACAGTAAGATTGTAAACTGATCTGTGAATCTCAGGCAAAAAAAACGGTATGATTTTTTCTTATTGTTTTATTAACATTAACCGTTGCTATATTGATTAATTTAAAGTTTTTATAACCATGCCTAAGTTCCAGCATTCAGAATATCTCCTGTTATTATTACTCATCCCCTTATTGGCAGGTGTTTTTATTTTTGCTTTACACAAAAAAAGAACAACAGTTAAGAAGATTGGAGATCAGAGCCTCGTGAACCTGTTAACTTCCAATCACAATCCTGCAGCTTATATAGCCAAATTTATTTTGTTGGTTTTTGCAACTGTAATGTTGGTTTTGGCATTCGCCAATCTTAGAAGTGCAACCGGTGCAGAAAAAATTGCCCGGAATGGAATTGATGTTATGATCGCACTTGATGTTAGTAAGAGCATGCTGGCACAGGATATCAAACCCTCAAGGCTCGACAGGGCGAAACAATTGCTAAGCAGGTTGCTGGATAAATTAAACAATGACAGGGTTGGAATTGTAGTTTTTGCAGGCAGGGCATACCTGCAAATGCCTTTAACAGGCGATCATGCGGCTGCGAAAATGTATTTGAATGCTGCTACAACAGAATCAGTCCCAACACAGGGAACGGTCATAGGCGACGCATTGAAAACCTGTAACAGCTCTTTTAATTCAGAAGAGAAAAAATACAAGGCTGTTGTATTGATAAGTGATGGAGAAGATCATGATGAACACGCTGTTAAAACAGCAGCTCAAATGGCACAGGAAGGCGTAGTGATCTATACGGTTGGTATTGGATCACCACAAGGTTCATCACTCACAGATGAAACAACAAACCAGTTAAAAACTGATAAGGATGGAAACACGGTTATATCAAAACTTAACGAGGCAGAATTAACTGCCATCGCAGAAAAAGGGAACGGGAAATACCTGTTATATAAAAATACGGATGAAATTGTTGAAAAAATAAGATCAGAACTGGCTGCGTTGGACCAGCGCAATGTAACAGATGATTCATTGGTGAATTATCAATCCTATTTCAGGTATTTCCTGGTATTTGCATTCTTATTGCTGCTTATCGAGGTTTTTATTTCTGAAAAGAAAAACAGGAAGAATAATTATTTGAAATTGAAACCGGCACTTGTTATTTTCCCGATTTTTATAAGCAGCGGAATTTTTGCCCAGGTCCGGCTGGAAAACCTTACCATTAAAAAAGGCAATGAGGCTTATAAAAGCAAGGATTTTGAAAAAGCAATGAATGCTTACAGTGAAGTGTTGCAAATAAAACCGGGGAATGCAATTGCACAATTCAACAAAGGAAACGCCTTGTACAAAACAGATAAGAATGAAGAAGCAATCAATGCATATGAAAATGCTTTAAAGAATCTAAGTGGGCCGAGAGAGAAAAGCAATGCTTATTATAATAAAGGCGTGGTGTTGCAAAATGATAAAAAACTGACTGAGTGCATTGATGCTTACAAATATGCATTGAAACTTGATCCGGGAAATGAAGATGCACGTCAGAATCTTCAGAAAGCACTTCAGCAGCAAAAGCAGGAACAGCAAAAAAAGGATCAGAAAAAAGAACAGGAGAAAAAGAAAAAGGATCCAAAAAAGGAAGATGAAAAAAAGCCTGAGCCAAAACCGCTTCAATCCAGGATAACTCGGCAGGATGCCATAGAAAAACTCAAAGCATTGATGGAACAGGAAAAAAACCTGCAGGATAAGTTGCACAAAGTAAATCCGGCATCAGTAAGCAAACCTGAAAAAGACTGGTAATGATCTCTTTTTTGGCGAAGTCGTTTTTTTATTTTTGAACTGTATGACTCAGGTCCGGCCCTGACCGGAATGAAAAACAGGATTACTATCCGTATCCTTAAAATTAATCTTTACGCAGCTTCATGTCTTATCTTTGCAGCTAAAACAAGCAATGCAATAATTTACTTTCATGCAACTATATTGTGAATCTTTAACGGAATATAAAAGGCTGCCAACAAGAGAAGTGAAAGTTGGAAAGCTGTTAATGGGTGCCAATCACCCCATTCGAGTGCAAACAATGACCACTACAGATACCATGGACACCATTGCCACGGTTGAACAGGCGGTCAGGTGTATAGAAGCCGGTGCCGAACTGGTACGTATAACTGCTCCTTCAAAAAACGAGGCTGAGAATCTTCAGCAAATAAAAGATGAATTGCGCAGGCGGGGCTATGATACGCCATTGGTTGCAGATATACATTTTACACCCAATGCAGCTGAAATTGCTGCCAGGATCGTGGAAAAAGTAAGGGTGAACCCGGGTAATTATGTTGATAAAAAGAAGTTTGAACAGATTGAATATACTGATGAAGAATATGCAGAAGAGATTGACAGGATCCGGGAAAAGTTTACGCCACTTGTAAAGATCTGTAAAGAGCATGGAACCGCTATGCGTATAGGCACCAATCATGGAAGCCTGAGTGACCGCATCATGAGCCGTTATGGAGATACAGCCAATGGTATGGTGGAAAGTGCAATGGAATTTCTCCGCATTGCCAGGAGTGAGAATTTCCACAATATAGTTTTGAGTATGAAAAGCAGCAACCCGCAGGTAATGGTGCAGGCATACCGGTTACTCATCAATCATATGATGAATGAATTCGGGGAATGTTATCCTTTACACCTGGGCGTTACTGAAGCAGGAGACGGAGAAGATGGCAGGATAAAATCTGCAATAGGAATTGGCACTTTATTGGAAGATGGCGTCGGCGATACAATCAGGGTTTCTCTTACAGAAGATCCCGAACTGGAGATACCAGTTTGTATGGACCTGGTGAAACGTTATACAGATCGCAAGTCACTCAATTCTGGTTACCTGGTACCTTCAATAGATAAGTCACCTTATTCTCCCTTTGAATATAATCGCAGGGAAACTTTTGAAATAAGTAATATCGGGCATAAACATGTACCGGTTGTAGTGGCAGATCTTAGTAAACTTGAAAATATCAGGCCCAAAGACCTGGAATCAGTTGGTTATACTTATGATGCTGCTACAGATAAATGGTTCATTGGAGATGCAGCTGCAGATTATATTTTTTGTAAACAAATGCTGGATTTTGACCTGCCCGGAACATTGAAAGTGATCTTGTATCATCAGCCATGGTTGGCCGCAAAGGATAAGGATAAATATGTTCCTATTTTTGATGGAGATCAGTACCTTGATGATACATGCAGAAAATCAACAACTTTGAATTTTGTAATGATCGGTTGTTATTCAGAAGGATACCCCGGACAATTTCTTGAAAAAATATTTATAAAGCTCAAAGGGGATCAAACAGCCGTGATCTGTTTAAGTTCTACCAATATCAACAGTATGCAAAGTATTCGTAGAATGTTTGTCGAGTTGGTAAAACATGATGTTAAAAATCCCGCGATCATCATTTGTGACAGCAATCACCCATCCATGGATGAAAGCCTCATTCATTACGCTGTAGAGGCGGGTGCTTTGCTGATTGACGGTTTTTCAGACGGAGTTTGTTTCGGCCATCATTTCGGAAAAAATGAAATTGCACCGCAAACGAAATTATTGAACAGCATTGCCTTTGGTATTTTACAGGCGGCCCGGACCAGGATTTCAAAAACAGAATACATCAGTTGTCCCAGTTGTGGCAGGACTTTATTTGATCTGCAGGAAACAACTGCAAAGATCCGTGCTGTTACCAATCATTTAAAAGGGGTAAAGATCGCCATCATGGGTTGTATTGTAAATGGCCCGGGAGAAATGGCTGATGCAGATTTTGGATATGTGGGAAGCGGGCCGGGAAAAATAACCTTGTATCGTGGTAAAGAAGTAGTAAAGAAAAATGTTGCCAGTGAAGTGGCTGTAGAAGAACTGATCAATTTATTGAAGGAAAGTGACGCGTGGGTTGAACATTAGCGTTCGAGGTTTGAAGTTTGATGTTTGAATTTGAGGAACATCGAACCTCAAACTTTGAACCTCAAACTTTTTTGAAATATGCAAACAGATTTTTTAGTAATCGGCTCCGGTATTGCGGGTTTAACTTATGCTTTAAAAGTAGCAAAGGATTGTCCCAATAAATCGGTGACCATTCTTACAAAAGCACAAAGCGATGAAACCAATACAAAGTATGCACAGGGCGGAATTGCAGGTGTAATGGATTTTAGCCAGGATAGTTTTGCAAAACATATTGAAGACACATTGATCTCAGGTGACGGATTGTGCAACAGGGAAATTGTTGAGATTGTAGTAAAGGAAGGTGTTCAGCGCATTGAAGAGATCATAAAATGGGGAGCACAGTTTGATAAAGAACCAGATGGTGATTATAAACTTGGAAAGGAAGGCGGACACAGTGAGAACCGTATCCTGCATCACAAGGATGTTACAGGTAAGGAAATGGAAAGAACTTTACTGGAAGCCATCAAAAAATGCAGTAATATAAAACTGATCAGCCATTGTTTTGTACTGGATCTGATCACACAACATCACCTGGGATACCTGATAACCAAATCAACACCTGATATTGAATGTTATGGTGTTTATGTACTCAACCTGAATACCAATCAAATTGAAAAGATCGTTTCAAAGATAACTTTACTCGCAACAGGCGGCAACGGACAGGTGTATCGGAGTACAACCAACCCTGCCATTGCAACCGGCGATGGTGTGGCAATGGTTTACCGGGCAAAAGGGCGGATAGAGAATATGGAATTCATACAATTTCATCCAACTGCATTGTATGAACCCGGTGTTAGAGGTCAGTCGTTTTTAGTAACGGAAGCCGTTAGGGGCGATGGCGGCATTTTAAGGAACCAGCAGGGAGAAGCCTTTATGGAGCGTTATGACAAGCGTAAAGACCTTGCACCACGTGATATTGTAGCCAGGGCCATCGACAATGAAATGAAAATCAACGGAACAGAATTTGTATATCTTGATTGCCGGCAAATGGATGCTTTAAAATTCATTGAGCATTTTCCAAACATCCATGAAAAGTGTTTAAGCATCGGGATCAATGTGGCAAAAGATATGATACCGGTTTCACCCGCTGCACATTACAGCTGCGGTGGTGTAAAGACAGATGAATGGGGCCATACATCCATTAATAATTTGTATGCTTCCGGCGAATGTGCCAGCACCGGGCTTCATGGGGCCAACAGGCTTGCCAGTAATTCTTTACTGGAAGCAATGGTTTTTTCAAATCGGAGTTATTTGTCAGCCATAGAAAAAATCAATAACATTCATTTCAATGAACACATTCCCGACTGGAATGCAGCCGGAACAACTGTACCGGGCGAAATGATCCTGATAACACAAAGTTTGAAAGAATTAAAATTACTGATGAGCGACTATGTTGGAATTGTACGCAACAATGAACGGTTGCTCAGGGCAAACAGAAGACTTGACCTTTTGCATGAAGAAACAGAAGCCCTGTACGAAAGAACGGTTGTATCACCACAACTTTGCGAACTGCGTAATATGATCACGGTTGCTTACCTGATCGTAAAGAGTGCAACATTCAGAAAAGAAAGCAGGGGATTGCATTTCAATACAGATTATCCGGAAAAAAATGAGCTGTTACAAAATACAATTTTGTAGCAGGCATTAAATCTTTCATCAACATCGTTGCGTCGCACACTTGTACTACATACCTTTATTCAACAAATTATACAATGTATTATATTATTTACGGCCTGCTTTACATAATTTCTTTGCTGCCATTTTTTATCTTATATGGCATCAGCGACTTTGCTTATTTTATTTTTTACCGGGTCATCGGTTACAGAAAAGAGACAGTTCTTAGCAATCTTGCAATTGCTTTTCCGGAAAAATCAATAGCAGAAAGAAGAAAAATTGCACGGCAATTTTATAAGAACCTCATTGATACGTTCATCGAAACGATCAAAATGCTCAGCATTTCTGAAAAAGAATTTAATAAGAGGGCCTTGATCAACCTTGATGAATGCAATGAACTGGCAAAAAAGGGATTGAATATACAATTTCAAAGCGGGCACCAGATGAATTGGGAATATGTAAACTGGATTGTTTCCAAAAATCTCAGGATACCTTTTACTGGTGTTTATATGAAGATCCAGAATAAAGCATTGGACAGGATATTTTATAAACAGCGGGAAAAATTCGGGACAGTATTGGTTGCAGCGCATGAGTTTAAAACCAGGATGCATAAGGTTTTCACAGATCAATATTCACTGGCACTGGCTGCTGATCAAAACCCGGGTGCTCCTGAACACGCTTACTGGATGTATTTTTTCAGCAAACCTGCTTCATTTGTTACAGGGCCAGATAAAGGCGCCCGGAGAAACAGATCGGCGGTTGTATTTGTAAAATTCATTAAAGTAAAAAGAGGTTTTTACAGGTTTGACCCAACCGTTGTAACTGAGGATTCAACTACTTTAAAAGAAGGAGAACTTACCTTGTTATACAGGGACTTCCTGGAAGAAACCATCAGGGAGCATCCCGATAATTATTTATGGAGCCATAAAAGATGGAAATGGGAATATAAGCACGAATTTAGCAATCTATGGATCGATAAGGTTCCGGCACCCGGTAATGTTGTGGATCAGTCTAAAAAAACAGCATAGCCAGGTTCAATTTAAAATATTTCTTACGTTACAGGGTTTCCAACCTTTCCAAAGGTTGGAAACCCGTGTAAATTCTATAAATATTTTTTATATTTATGTCATGCCGATCCCTGCCAAATATCTTGCTGATTTCGTAGAAGATGGAATTTACCATGTGTACAACCGGACCAATAACAGGCAACCCCTTTTTAAGAATGATGATAACAGGTATTATTTTTTAAAGAGGTATACAAAATATCTGCAGCCAGTATTGGATACCTTTTGCTGGAATTTATTACCAAATCATTTTCATTTTTTAGTACGTGTAAAGCCGGTGAATGAAATAATGGAAAATATTATATCAAAATTCAATGGTATTAAACCTTCCAAGGGTATCCAACCTTCCAAGGGTATCCAACCTTTGGAAGGTTGGATACCCTTGGAAGAATCCCAGCTTTCAAAAACTGAGCAAAAATTTTTAAACAACGAGATCATATTAAGTCAATTGGTAGAATATTACTTTAAAAGTTTTTTTCAATCTTATTCTTTATCATTTAACAGGACGAACAAACAAAAAGGGAATTTATTTTATAAACCTTTCAAACGTGTAGAAGTAAATAAGGAAAGTCATTTTACACAGGCAATTATTTATATACATGCAAATGCGCAAAAGCATAAATATTGTAAGGACTTTAGGCAACATCCCTGGTCATCCTGGCATACTATGTTATCGAACCAGCCAACACAGCTTTGCAGGCAGGAGTTATTGGATTGGTTTGGCGGCCTTAATCCTTTTATTGATGCACATTTGGGGATGAGTGATTATTATTACAGCTGCGATGTAGGGATTGAGGATGATTAACCAGGCACAAGGGTTGCCAACCTTTTAAAAGGTTGGCAACCCTTGTGC